>NZ_CEXEES010000003.1:0-61066 GCF_982632705.1 Candidatus Izemoplasma sp.
AAGATGAATAACTACGTAATCCAGCCAGCGAAAAATGTTCAATCAATAATTGACAATAAAAGTGATTTTCTATATATTTCACCATCAAATATATACCCTACTGGCGATGTAATTAAGGTAAATGAGAGATATGAGTTGCTGAAGTGGGCTAAAAAGAACAAAACTTATATAATTGAAGATGATTACAACTTCTTCATAAGATATAACAGCTTCACTATTCCAAGTATTTATAGTTTTGACAACAATGAGAATGTCATATATATGGGTTCTTTTTCAAAAACTATATTACCAAGTATTAGGCTATCTTATATGATATTGCCAATACCTCTATATAATAAATTCAAAGAATCATATTTGAGTTTTGGACAAGGTGTAAGTAAGTTAGAACAGCTTAGTTTGGCTCTCTATATGAAAGAAGGGCTATTCAAAAGACATACAAAAAAACTTTATACACTATATAAAGAGAAAAACGAGTGTATCCTAAAGGAACTTGAAAAATACGATATAACAGTTTCAGGAACAGATAGTAATTTACATGTAATCATTGAGTTTAAAGAGCATCAGTTGCTCGTATCCTTTATGAAGCATTGTAGTCTATCAAATCTACAATATGAAACAATAAAAGATTCATTAAAAGTCATCTTCCCTTACTCAGGTTTAAATGTATCAGAAATACCTGAAATAATTAAATCGTTATTCCAATAAAAAAAGGACTTCTTAGAAGTCCTTTTTATTTATCTTAATACTGCTTTAATTTGCTTTTCCAAAGAAGAAAGTATCTCCTTCACACTCTCATCTACTTCTGATGATTCAAGAGTTCTTTTTGGATCATTAAATTCCAATCTCAATGCAACAGATTTTTGATTCTCTGATAGATTTCCACCTACAAATAAATCAAAGATCATTACATCTGTTAACATACGTTTACCTGCTTTTGAAATAATATCTTTTATCTTCTGTGCTTGTATTTCACTATCAACCACAATCGCCAAATCTCTAAACATAGAAGGGTACTTATTAATTTCTTTGGCTTTTTTAAGAGGTCTTCTTAACTTAAGTAATGATTCAAGTTTCAACTCGAAAACATATACATTTTTAAGGTTATTTGCTTTCTCATATTTCGGATGAAGTTTTCCGATGAATCCTACCACTCCGCTTCTATCCATTATATAAGCACTTTGCCCTGGATGTAGATTATCATAATCATCTGTAGTTTCTAAATATAAATGTGATAACCCTAATTCATTTAACATTGATGAAATTATTCCCTTAAGTGTATAGAAATCCACGATTTCTTTTTTACCTTGCCATAAAACGTTACTGATTTCACCAGTAACTGCCCCTGCTAGAACTTCTGTTTCAGTTGTTTTAGTATATCTTTTGCTTAGCTCGTAGAATAGAATATCAGAATTCTTTCTAGCAACATTATATTTTATAGATTCCAGTATTCCACCTATTGGAGAAAGAATCATTGTCGATTTATCTTTACTCATCGGCATCATCAGTTCAACTACTTCTGAAATCAATCCTTTTTCGTCTTTTGATACAAAATCTAAAACCTTGTCTTTAGATGTTAGCGAATATGTAACCACTTCGTTCAATCCGAGTCCAGTTAATAATCTATGTATTGTTCTTTTAAATGATTGTCGTTCAGATAAAGCACCTAAACTTACAGTTTCAGGTAAAGTAGTAGGTAAATTATCGTATCCTTGTATTCTTCCTACTTCTTCAACTATATCTTGATATGTTTCAATATCCTGTCTTCTTGTAGGTACAGATATTGAGATAACACCATCTTCAATTGTATGTGCGAAGTCAAGTCTTTCTAATGTCTCTGTAATTAGTGTATCAGAATATGTTGTTCCTAGTACTTTGTTTATCTTATCTGTCGTTACAGTGATCAATTTATTTGATAAATTACCATTTTCAACTTTGTTGATCCCTTTTAATACATCACCATTGGCATATTTATGGAATAGCATTGTAGCCATCTCTAAAGCTAATATGGTTCTATTTGGATCTACTTTTCTTTCAAATCTAGTACTAGCTTCACTTCTTAAATCGAGTCTATTAGAAGTCTTTCTAATTGAGTATGCATCAAATACTGCACTCTCAAGTAAAATACGTTTTGATGAACTAACAATTTCAGTATCCAATCCACCCATTACACCACCAATTGCTACAACATTTTCACCATTTGTAATTACAACATCAGTTGGATCAAGCTTTCTTTTGTTTTCATCTAGTGTAACTACTTCTTCATTTGCCTTAGCTTGACGTACAACAATTTTACCAGTTTGTAATAAGTCGTAATCAAATGCGTGAAGAGGTTGACCAGTTTCTAGCATTACATAATTAGTAATGTCAACAACATTGCTGATAGGTCGCATTCCTGCTGCAATCAATCTTGATTGCATCCATCTTGGACTATCTTTAATCTCAATATTTTCTATAACTCTTGCATAATATGATGAACACTTGTCAGTATCTATTTCAATTGATACTGGATTTATCTTATTTATTTCAGGTACAGTGATCTCTTTATTTTTTACTTTCGTTTTAAGAATAGCTGCTGTATCATAGGCAACACCCATTACACTTAGTAAATCGGCTCTATTTGGTGTTAAATCTAATGCGAAAACAGAATCATTTAGATGTAAAACTTCAATAGGATCATCTCCTGGTTTACATTCGACTGAGATTTCATGTATCCCATCTTCTTGATGGTATTTTTTATCTATACCAAGTTCATCTAAACTACAAATCATTCCATTACTTTCTACTCCACGAATTGTAGACGCTTTGATTTTGAAAGATCCTGGTAGTTCTGTTCCGGGTTGTGCTACGATAACGTATTGACCTTTGTCAACATTTGGTGCACCACAAACAATCTGAGAAATTGAGTTTCCGATGTTAACTTGGCATACTGATAGCTTATCAGCATCTGGATGTTTCTCTTTACTCTCAACATATCCGACAACTAAATTAGTTGCTTCAACAAGATTGTAGTGTTCTTCAACTTCACCACTGTGAAGATTGAATAAATTACTTAATTCTTCTATTGTTATATTTACATCAACAAGCTCTTTTAGCCAGTTCAATGATATTTTCATATATATATCCTCCTATTACCAATAAGCTTACTTAAACTGCTTATTGAATCTGATGTCATTTGTGTAAAAACCTCTAATATCGTTAATTCCATATTTCAACATAGCGATACGTTCTACTCCCATACCAAATGCGAATCCTTGGTATTTAGTACTATCATATCCTGATGCTTCTAATACATTGTTATTTACAATTCCAGCACCTAAAACTTCAATCCAACCTGTACCTTTGCAAATGTTACACCCTTTACCATTACAGTTATGGCAGCTAACATCTACTTCAACTGAAGGTTCAGTGAATGGGAAATAAGAAGGTCTTAATCTAATCTCTCTTTTATCTCCAAACAGTTTTCTTGCAGCTACAAGTAAAGTTCCTTTTAAATCAGCCATTGATGTTTTTTCATCTACAACCAATCCTTCAAATTGCATAAATTGATGACTATGCGTTGCATCGTCATCATCTCTTCTAAACACTTTACCTGGACAAACGATTTTTATTGGTCCTTTTTCACTGTTATCAAGCATTGTACGTACTTGAACCGGTGAAGTATGAGTTCTTAACAATGTTTCTTCTGTGATATAGAATGTATCTTGCATATCACGTGCTGGATGATTTTTTGGTAAATTCAGTTTTTCGAAATTATATTCATCAATTTCTATCTCTGGACCTTCCATAACACTGTAACCCATACCAATAAACAAGTCTTCTAACTCTTCTTTTATTTGTGTAAGTAAATGTCTTTTCCCAACTTCAAATGATCTTCCTGGTAATGTTACATCAATCGTTTCACTTTTAAGTTGCTCATTTACAATTGCGTCATCAATAATTTGCTTTTGCTCATTTAAATACGATGTGACTACTTGCTTCGCCTCATTTGTTAATTTACCAAATGATGGTCTTTCCTCATTAGGTAAATCTTTCATCAACTTCATAATTTCTTGAAAAGATCCTTTTTTACCTAAATACTTAGCTTTTACATCGTTTAATTCGTGAACGCTTTTCACAAGAGATATTTTCTCTTTGGCTTCACTTATCAGTTCTTGTAATTTGTCTTTAACACTCATTTTAACACTCCTTTATATAATAAAAAAACGTCCTTAAAAATTAAGGACGAATGAATTTCCGCGGTACCACCTATGTTCTAGTTAAACTAGCTCTCAACTCTTTAACGCAGAGTAACGTGTGTGATTAGCACATCTCTAAGGGTGAATTCATTAGTTCTTTTATGAAGCAATTACAGCAAAATCTCGCTTCTCTCTTGATAAAAGTATTACTAATTACTATGTCCTCGTCATCAATTTAAACTCATTATAACATACCCATTATAGAAATCAATAGTTAAAATGTTTCTCTATCTAATACACGTATTACTCCTAATACTAAATCATTCGAATAAATCAAACTTCTTCAGCGGATAGAAAATCCTTACTGCAAAAATCGTTAATAGAATGACAGGAACTAAAACACCCAGATATATTGGTTTTATGTTTGAATCAATCAATAAAAGAAACGGTGAAATTATTACAAGTATAACAAAATAGAGGCTTCCTCTAAGTACATATCCCTTTTTGCAGTTTTCGCAAACACCGGGGTATCTAAAATGTGAAGTAACTTTATCTTTTAAAGACACCGTTTTTTTGTTACAGTTAGGACATTTAAACATCATATAACCACCACTTTCTCTTAATTATTATAACATATCTATAGATTTAGGGTATAGTACAAAGTTGTAAATGATATTTCAATTCAAAAAAATATATCAATATGTTATAATTGTATTAGACAAATCAAATAGGAGGATTTTTTATGGCAAAGAGAAACAAAGCATATTTAAAGCAAGAATTCTTAATCTCATTAATCTTAGCTATTATTCCAATAACAAATGTAGTATTAGGTATTGTATTTAGATTACAAAAGGGGAAATTAGTTTTAGCAATCCTTAACTTGATTCTTTCACCAATTTTCTATGTTGTTGATTTAGTATCTGTTATTCTAAACAACGATTTAAAGTATTTAGTGTAGTTAGTAAAAAAACACAACCAAGTGGTTGTGTTTTTATTTTGCCTTAATATCTCTTAATGTTTAAATGATACCATACTTAGTCTCTGTTCATGATTATCGCAAGTAGGCGTAAAATATCAATATAAAGCCATACAATTACTACGATTAAACCAAGTGATAAACTCCATTCATATTGTTTATCTACCCCGCTTTCTACCATTTCTTTAACTCTATTAAAATCATATAATAGATACATTGTAGATACGAAGATACTAAATACAATAATTGTCATGTAGAACGTTAATGAACCTGCAAAAGTAAATAACCCTGTTAGTGATCCGATAAGGTAAACAATAACAAGTAAGAACATTGCTCCAAACGCAGTCATTAAGAATCCTTTAAATCGTTCATTTACATTTACAATTCCACTCATATAAACAAGTAGCATTACGAATACTGTGCTAAATGTTCCAGCAAGTGCGTATAGTACAATTGGACCTTCTGTAAAGGATGCAACTAGCATTGTTAGTAATCCTAAGAATACCCCTTCAAATATTGCATACAATATCGTATACATGAAACTCATCGCAACATTTCTATGTGCAAGGATTACCATTATATAAGCTAGGATTGGTGAAACAATCATCCCAAATATAAGTGTACCCATTGTGAAATCAATTGTATTAAGTGTACCTACATAGTACGCAATAAGTCCTGTTAGTAATAATAGTAATGTTGTTTTTCTAAATACACCACCATACGATGCGGCATAATCATTTGATCCTTCTAAGCCATAAGATTGTCCGTAGTTCTTATAGACAGGATTTTCTCCTCTAAATCTCATTTTGATCCTCCTTGTTATTCACCTTTATTATTTCGATATCGAAGTACTGTTCTTGAAAATGAGTTAACTCCCTAATTTCTTTTACAGTGAAATCTTTATTGGCAACGACCCATTTATCTTCTATATCATTATGTCTTTTTATAATAGCGATTAATTCGCCTTCAAAAGAATCTATCGGTTCGTAAACACCAAGTACATACGCATCTTGTTCTTCATTGTCTGGTGCTATAATCCCTTTTACATATCCGTAATTCACTTTATAAATGATACTTTTATGTTTGGGGTGTCTTGTTCCTAATTTACGATCTACTGTTACAGTGATCATACAGGCATTGGGAAATCAATGATTATAATAATTGCGATACACATTAGTACATAACTTATATCTGCGATCATTTTTCCTTGTCCTTTAATATTCAAATACTTGAACACTTCATGAACTGCAAATTTTAAGAATAGAATCATTATAACTAGAAATAACACACCAATAAATAACATATATGGTATCCCAATAGGAAAAATGAACATCATGAATTCTAATCCTACTAATAGTTGAATAACAAGCATACCTGTTACTAGTGGTATAAACGCACCTAGTAATACATATTGTAATCCTTTGATAATTGTCATTCCATTATCTTCATACACATTGTCCATAGTAAAAACCTCCTAACTTTATTTTAAAATATTTTATCTTTTATGAAAACGACATATTTGTCTACATATCAAATAAATTCATTTGACTATTATCTGGTAAATGATCGAAACAATTTAACATATCTAACTTAGTAAATAAAGTCTTACTTACTGAGGTACGTTCTGTGACATCATCTTTTGATTTAAACGGTGTTTCTTCTCTTGCTTTAACGATTGTATTAGCCACTTTAAGACCAAGACCATCTACTGTAATAAACGGTAAATATAATGATTTTCCATCTTCGTGGATTACGAAGTTTCTGGCATCAGATTTATCTATGTCGATTGGTCTGAAGTTGAATCCTCTTTTAATCATTTCGTTACAAAGTTCTAATACTGTATACAGTCTTTTTTCTGTTTCAGTTGCTCTATTTCCGTTTACTGCGATTTCTTCCATTTTTTTATTGATTGCATATTCTCCACCTTGCATTGCATAGACATCAAAGTCACTTGCACGTTTACTGAAGTATGCGCTATAGAATACGATTGGTTTGTATACTTTGAACCAAGCGATTCTCATTGCCATCATTACGTATGCTGTGGCATGGGCTTTTGGGAACATGTATTTTATTTGTCCACAAGACCAGATATACCACTCATCAATTTTTGCGTTTCTCATTATTTGTTTATATGTTTCCCATTGTGTTCTATTACCGGCTGCTTTACCCTTACGGATAAACTCAGATATCTCGAATGCAGTTGCTTCTTTCATCCCTTTTGAGATTAAGTAGACCATGATATCATCACGACAACCAATTACTTCTTTAAATGGGATTTTCCCATATTTTTTATGTCCAATTACTAAACTCTTTGCATTGTTTAACCAAACATCTGTCCCGTGTGATAATCCAGATATTTTAACGGCATCAGCGAAGTTATTAGGTCGAGAATCCCTCAACATATCTCTAACGAATTTTGTTCCCATTTCGGGGATACCAAACGAAGCTACTTCACTACCATTTAAATCTGCGGGAGTTAAGTTTAGGACGTCTGTTCCATTTAGTAGTCTATAAACATTCGGATCATCCATTGGAATATCTGTTGCTTTGCTAAATGGAAAATCTAATGGATGTTCTTGAACATAATCCATTAGGTAACGAATCATCGTTGGATCATCATGTCCTAGTACATCTAACTTAAATAAGTTATCTTCAAAACTATGGTAATCGAAGTGTGTTGTTCTCCATGATGCATTTACATCATCTGCGGGGAACTGAACTGGTGTTACATCTATAATTTCTTTATAGTTAGGTACAACAACGATTCCACCTGGGTGTTGTCCTGTTGACCGTTTCACTCCAACTATTCTACTAGCTCTTCGTTCGATTTCTGCTTTTCTCATGGTTAAGTTTTTACGTTCTAAATATCCTTTGACATATCCAAAAGCAGTCTTCTCAGCAACAGTACCAATCGTACCTGCTCTAAACGCTCTTTCATTTCCAAATATTGTTCTTATATACTCATGAACAATAGGTTGATAATCTCCACTAAAGTTTAAATCAATATCTGGTACTTTGTCTCCTTTAAATCCTAAGAATGTTTCAAAGGGAATACTATGACCGTCTTTGTTTAAATCTGACGTACAGACAGGACATATTTCTTTTGGTAAATCAAATCCAGATTCGTATTTATCTAATATAACTTGAACTTGTTCCTCGTTATCACGAACACCGTATTTGACCTTTTGATCATTTGTCATTTTAAATGAACTGAAATGACATTTAGGACAAACATAGTGTGGTGGTAGTGGATTTACCTCTGTAATATCCATTAATGTAGCAACCAAACTACTACCTACAGATCCACGACTACCTACTAAATATCCTTCATCTAAAGATTTCTTAACTAATAGATGTGATATGTAGTATACAGTACTGAATTTATTTGATGTGATACTCTTAATTTCTTTGTCTATTCTATCTTTTACTAATTTAGGTATATCTTGACCATATAGTTTTTTACTACGGTCAGAGACCATTTTAATCAGTTTGTTTTCTATGCTTGGAATCCCTTCTAATGCAAGGAAATCATCGGTTGGTGCATATAGTTCTGGGTTGAATGCTTTTACAAAATCAATCTTATCGTTGATGATATGTGTGTTTGTAATTACGATTTCAACTTTTTTATCGTCGTCTAAGAAATTGAATTCTTCTAACATTTCATTTGTTGTTCTAAAATATTGTGAAGGTATTTCTTTATATCTAGATAGTGGATGGATTCCTCCACCAACTACTGGAGTTTGAACATAGATATCTCTGTATTTTTTATCTGATTTACTGATGTGGTGAACATCACCACTGGCGACAACAGGGATTTCCAATTCTTCTCCAATTTGAATGATTCTTTGATATATTTCCTTCAGATTTTTGTTGTAATCTGTATTATCTTCACCTAAATGTTTTAGATCTCCTGGAGGTTGTAATTCTAGGTAATCAAAGTATGAAGCATATTCTTTTAATTGTTCATATGATTTATTCATTGCGGTTTCAAAAAACGCACTATTCATACAACCACTACCAACCAATAATCCTTCTCTATTTTCATCAAGAACCTTTTTAAGTAATCTTGCTTCTCTATAGAAGTATTCTGTGTTGGCTAAACTTGTAATTTTGAATAAGTTTCTTAGTCCAACTTCGTTCGCAACTAAGATATTCATATGTTTACTAATAACGTGTTTATAACCAACTCCGTTTTCACTTAACTTATTGAAGTCTTTTACATTCGTTATTCCAACTCTTCTAGCATCTCTTAGCATATGTAAAAAGATGTCCGCAGTTGCTCTTGTATCATAGATTGCTCTATGGTGTTGAGTAAGATCTACATTGAAGTGTCTTGATACCGCTTTTAAGTTGAACCTTTTTAATTCTTTACTATAACAGTTCCTAGCGATACTTAGTGTATCAACATAAGATAGTTTATTGTGTTTTACATTGTGTTGCTTATATTCACTTTCGATAAAACCAACATCAAAATGTGCGTTGTGAGCAACTAGTACAGTATCTTTACTGAATTCATGGAATTCATGTATAACTGTATCAATCAATGGAGCGTCAACAACATCGACATTTTTAATGCTTGTGATTCTAGTTGTTAACATACTTAATTCTCGTTGAGGATTCACGTATGTTTGATATTCATCAATAATATGGTTGTTTTGAATTTTAACAGCCGCTATCTCGATAATCTTATCAAAGTTAACAGATAATCCAGTTGTTTCAATATCAAAAACCGTATAAATAGCATCATCAAATGGCATGTCTATTGGGTTTTTAACAATCTCATAATCTTCTTCTCTGATAAAAGTAAACTCTGCACCATATATTGGTTTAATCGTTTCATCTTTTGTTGTTTTATATAATTCAGGGAATCCTTGTACATTCCCGTGATCTGTAATAGCAATTGCTTTATGTCCCCAAAGTTTAGCTTGTTTTACATAATCTTTTACACTATCAATTCCATCAAGTGTAGACATTTTTGTATGAGTATGTAGTTCAATTCTTTTGACTCTATTTAAGTCTCTTCTTGTATCTTTTGGAACTGGTTTATTTGTGTATTCTACTACGTTAGCAACTATCGTTATTTCGTTACTAAATTTATCAAACTGAGCAACACCTTTAATCTTAGCGTGCATCCCTGCTTTAATCCCTTTTATAAAGGTTCTATCATTTGCTTCTTTAACCCATTTCTTAACATAAATACTATCATCTTCATCTGTGATAATCATTGTGTAAAGATCTGTGTTTTCATTGATTTTTCTTGCTTCTATTTTTACGATTTCACCTTCTAAGCCAAATATCGCTTTATCGTTTGCTGATTTGTATTCATTTAACTCTTCTTCAGTTTTAGGTACTTCACTAATTTTATTATTAGCACCTCGTACCATTTTATTATCCAGACTTAAATATCTGATTTCTTCAGGAGCAGCTTCAACATTTTGCATAACCTCATTCATAAATATGCGGTCTTGTCGTGCCATTCTATCTGTAATCAACTCAGAGTCTTTAGATATTTTTGATGCAAGGATACAATCAAATCCGAATCTTTGTAGTTCTTCTGTTAAATCGTATAATAATTCTGTGACAAAAGTTGCGTCTTTTGGACGCACTACTTCAATTCTATTTTTGTCTCTTGATATATCGAAATCTATAATCGCAGTGAATCTTGGTTTCTTTTTAGCCATACCTCTAATTACATAATCATAATATTCTTCTAGTTGTTCATAATCTTGCTCTTTGTATGAGATTTTATAATCAACACTTTGAACACCTTTTACTTTTCTTGGAAGTAGTTTAATGCGTTCTGCAAACACTTTAAAATCCTCGATATCGATTGGAGTTTGAAGTTCAATATCAAAAAACCAACTATCGTTGGTGTTGTTTAATGTGGTGGTTACTTCAAAGTCTTTTAACTCACCTATATAAATATGTCTTTTGTCTAGTAAATCAAGCATTTCTAATAGTCTAATAAATCTGTCTTTCATGTAAGCTCACTCCAATTAAATTGCTATAAAGATTATACCATATTACAGTTATAAAATAACTGTAAAAATAAAAAAAAGTAGAATTGATATTCTACTTTTCTTCGAAGTCAATTTCTACTTTTCCTTCCAAAATCTCTTCTAATGCAATACCTACTGGTTTGCTTGATTTTGGCACTATTGACGTGTATTCTTCTTCTTTGATAATTTTAGCTCTTTTTGCACTTGCATAAGCTAATTTATACTTAGAATCAATTTTAGTCAATAAGTTATCGATTGATGGATAACGTAATCCTTCTGAATTTTTCAAATTTATGTAACCTCCAACATTTCATTGTATTTATAAATAGATCGTTCTGTTTTCGCATGTTCAGCACGGATGATAGCTAGTATTCTGTCCGCTGCATTTGTTACTTCGTCATTAACAACAATATAATCATACTTATGAGCAAGCGGAAATTCTCTTTCTGCTTTATCCATTCTTCTTTGAATTGTTTTATCGTCTTCTGTCCCTCTACGAAGAAGCCTTCTATATAACGCTTCTTTGTTTGGTGGTGCAATGAAAACAAATACTGCATCTTTTGCACGTTCTCTAACTTGCAAAGCACCTTGTACTTCGATTTCTAAAACAACTTCTTTACCAGCTTCAATTTGATCATCAACCTTGTCTCTAGGTGTTCCATAATAATTACCAACAAATTCTGCGTATTCTAAGAACTTGTCGTCTTTTATTCTTTGCTCAAATTCTTCTCTTGAAACAAAGTAATAATCTTCACCATCAACCTCGCCATTTCGAGGTGCTCTAGTTGTCATTGAAGTTGAGTATACTAAGTCATGTCCTTCTAATTCAAACAACGCTTTTCTAACGGTACCTTTTCCTACTCCAGAAGGTCCGCTAATTACTACTAATAAACCACGTTCGTTAAGTTTCATTAACCTAGTCCCTCATTTATATTTGGATACTCTTATATTATTTACTTTATATAATAACATATTATAGTAAAAATGATAGTATTTGTAACAACTTTTTAATTAAAAGCGTTATTATGATATAATGTGAGCGGTGATAATTATGAGTTTTGATGGAAATATTTTAAGAGTAGTAACAAATGAGTTAAAAGATGCGTTAACAACTGGTAGAATTAATAAAATCTATCAGCTTTCAGCTTACGATTTATTGTTCATAATCCATCATAAAAAACAAAAGCAACAACTATTGGTTTCAGCATCACCAAACTATGCTAGAATCCATCTAACAACAAAACAAACTGAACGACCAAATACTCCACCTACATTCTGTATGTTTCTTAGAAAACATCTTGAAGGTGGAATCATTCAAAAGATAGAGCAAATAGGGAATGACCGATTAATTATATTTGATATAGAGAAACGTAATGAACTTGGTGATCTACAAATCAAAAAACTTGTCATTGAAGTAACTGGTAGACATGCCAATATAATTGTTACAGATAGTGAGTTCAAGATACTTGAAGCAATGAAGCATAACATGCCTTTTGACGGTACTGATAGAACCATATTTCCTGGTGCAATATATAGAGTATTACCCAATGAAAAGGTTGACCCCTTAAATAAGGAGTTACGAGATTCTTTCTTGGACAATCCCAATAATATAAACAGACAATCATTGTTAAATCACTTCCAAGGGTGTAGTCCCTTACTTGTAAACGAAGTTCTAAATAGATATGAATCAAACCTTGATATTAAATCAATCTTCGAAGATTTATTGACTACAATTAAACCAGTAATTATTTCAGCTAGAAAGGATTACTTCTACTATACAGATTTAACTCATATAGATGGACAAAAGAAATACTTTGATACAGTTAATGAAATGCTAGATAGATACTATTTTGAACGAGATTCATTAGACATTATAAGACAAAGAAGTAAAGACATTATAAAATTTGTCAGAAATCAAATTGATAAGGCAAAACACAAGATAGAGAAACTAACAAAAGAACTAAAAAACACTGATAAACGAGATATATTCAAAATCAAAGGTGAACTGATACAAGCTAACATGTATAACATGAAGAAGGGTGAAACTTTACTAAAAACAATTAACTATTATGATAATAGTGAAATAGAAATTGTTTTAGATCCTAAAAAAGACCCTATTGAGAATATGGAGAAGTATTTTAAAAAGTATAAAAAACTTAGAAAAAGTGTACCTCACATAAATACCCAAATTGAATCTGCCAAACAAGAAATCCAATATTTTGAAGAACTACTTCATCAAATTGAAAATGCAACATTAAAAGACATAGAAGAAATTAAAGAAGAGTTAGAAGATAAAAAGTATCTCAAGAAGAAACAAACCAATAAAAAACAAAAGAAAAAAAAGAAGCCAAACTTTGATACGTATGTAGATGAGGATGGTATCGAGATAGTTGTGGGTAAGAACAATATTCAAAATGAGTTTATTACTCACAAACTTGCCAAACATAACGAGATATGGTTTCATGTAAAAGATAGTTCTGGTAGTCACGTTGTAGTAAGAAGTTCTGATGAACTTAGTGAAACTACAATTCGTACAGCTTCACACCTTGCTGCGTATCATTCTAAAATGAGACAATCAAGTAGTGTTCCTGTTGATTATGTTGAAGTTAGATACATTAAAAAGGTTCCTGGTAGAATAGGTAGTTTTGTTACCTATAAGAATAATAAAACAATATACATAGATCCAGATCAAGAATTTGTAATTGCACTTAAAAAGAAGTAGAAATCTACTTCTTTTTTTTATTCATCAGGATTATTTACAATTATCATACATGGTGATCCACCATTCTCCATTATAGTCTCGAGACTAACAACTTCTAGTTCTAAGAAACTTTGAAATCCGTAATACTCTTCCTCATAGAGGAATAGATACTGACTAACTTCACTTGACGATCCAGCTGAGCAAACTGTGTCTCCTTCTATGAACGTTCTAAGATCAGCAGTTGTGTATGCCATTTCTCTAATATTCTTCATTACAACATACTCATCAAATGAACCAGTAACTCTATATAAATTCTCATCTTGAACTAAGAATAGATTATTCGTGGTTCCTGAACTGCATGGCTGATACTCATATTCATCGCCTTCAGCTTCGTTACAGTTTATTTCAATATAGTATAAATCAGGAAGTTGTGCGTTTAGTACATCGTTTAGATCAATTATCTGTAACAACAATGCAGATTCAACGGAGTAAAGCTCATCCATATATTGAACCTTGTATTCTAAGTAATGTGTACCTGAACTAAAGTATAGGTGAACATTAAGTACATCTCCGATATCAACAATGTCATCTGTTCCTACTTCTGATCTACACCTAACAACTAATAATGTTGCAGTTTCTGTACTGTACACTTCATCATAAATGATATCATCAATAACATACTCATGAGCGACACAGTCAAATTCCTCGAAATCACTAAAGAAATCTGAGGTAATCAATTCTGCTTCTATCGCTTCTATAATAGTGTATAGTTCTTCATTATAATAAAAATAGTAACTATTATATACTTTACTGGATTTTGCATAGCAAGTTAATCCATCATAGAGTGGGAAGATTACAAAGTCACCAATATTATCCTCATCACTAACATTATGTAGTAACTGAACATCTGAATCTATTACATCTTCAACTGCATATGAAACACCATCTATCTCTATAAAAACAGCCTCATCTTTTTTACAGGATGTTAATGTAATTGAAAACAACATAATTACCGATAATGTTAATATCTTTCTCATATTAATCACTCTTCCTCTTTTTCGCTATAATAACCATAAATTAAGAAGTTTACAGCTTTTGATTCTATAATATCTTCATAGTCTATTAAATCACTTTCTAAAGCTGAAAGCAATGATATAAACTCATCTTCTTCTTTGATGAATAATTCACTTATGTTTTCTAGTGTAGTTCTATAGTAATAATCTTCATATTTCATTTCGTAAAAGCCTTCAGCTTCTATTTCAGTTTTCCTATAAACTAGATAACCATTAACATATCTTGAAATTGGATCATATTCTATAAATGGTGGTTCTTCTATATATGGTATTTGGATTACGATGTTACTAAACCAATTACATTTTGTTATATTATATCTCCACAAATCATGACCTTCAATAAGCTCATTATCTAGTGCTGTTTGTATTCCATAGAGTTCACCTTCAATCAACACGAAGTTTGTCTCAGGAGTAATACTTGACTGCATACAATAATTTCTTCCATCATCGTTATATGATGTGAAGGCTGGCAGACTCCAATTACCATCTTGTTCCTTGTGAACAACAGAAAAATCCGAACCCTTAAAAGAGTATTTGTACTCAATGTCATCTATAATAATCGTATCTTCATAGCAATCAATGTCAATATCCAAGAAACTAAAATCAGTTATATCTGAATATTGAGTAATTTCACTTAATCGATTAAGAAAGTCATGTTTCGCAGATACCTGAAGAGGTTCAGCAATAATACCATACATACTATCTATTTCATCATTTAACGTGCAATATTTCGTTCCCATTTTCACACTGAACTCCTTTGGATCATTGTAACTTATACCATTTCTTTTTATTATTCTAATACTATAATCTATCTGTGTAACTTCAACAGTTCCATTTTGTAATCTATGATTTGTATTTAATGTTGCTATTATATGATCAAGTTCTATATACGATTCTTCTTTAAAATAAACTCCATTTAGCTGGCGAATATTACGACCTCTATGTCTGTCAAGATACTCATCAATACTTTGCTCTACATATAGTGGTGGATTGCCATATATGTTATTTATATCAGCAACTATAAAAGTATCCTCATACAGATCTTTATCCATGCAAAAATCTCCACTTACTGTACTGTAGAAGCAAATATCAATTTTATTATCTTCTTCAACATTATCTTGTGCTTCATCACAACCCGTTAATACTAATAACAATAGTAATACTAGAATTTTTTTCATTCTTATCACCTCTATAATATTGTATCAAAGAATTTGATTTATTACTTTGAATTGAATATAGGTTACAAAAAAAGCAGATTAATCTGCTTTTTTATTTATCTGTTTTGGTTCTTAATTTCTAATTTTATCATTGAAACAAATTCTTCTACTGATACAGTAACTTGTTCTTTTTGCCCATATTTTCTGTAAGTAACTAAGTTAGAGTCAACTTCATTATCTCCAACTACTAATTGATATGGTATTTTTAAAGTTTGTGCATCTCTGATTTTGTATCCTAGTTTTTCTTCTCTCATATCTAATTCGCTACGTAAATCTTCATCTATGAATAAATTATTCAGTTTTTTAGCGTAATCAGCATGAACATCTAAAGAAACTGGGATTACTTTTATTTGGATTGGTGCCAACCATGTTGGGAATGCACCTTTGTATTGTTCTAGTAAGATACTCATTAAACGTTCCCAAGTAGAAATGAATCCTCTGTGGATAACTACAGGACGATGTTTGTCTCCATCATTTCCAATGTATGTTAAATCAAATCTGTCAGGCAGTAGGAAGTCTAGCTGTACAGTTGACATTGTGATTACATGTCCCATTGCAGTACGAACTTGAACATCAATTTTAGGTCCGTAGAATGCGGCTTCACCTTTCATAACTGTATGTTCAATATTTTCTTCAGCTAAGATTTCTCTCATCATATCTTCTGCTTCATTCCATAGATCGATATCATCATGGAATTTACCTTTTTTATCATCACGAAGAGCTAGCTCAATATAATCTATCTCTAATCCTAATGTTTTAATCGCATCTAAGATTAAATAATAAGCGTCTTTTACTTCTTGTTTGATTTGGTCTTTTCTAACAAATAGATGAGCATCAGTTAATGTCATGGCACGTACACGTTCTAATCCAGTTAATGAACCAGATGCCTCGTATCTATGTTGTGTAACTATTTCAGCATATCTTATTGGTAAATCTCTATATGATCTTAAATCTGATTTATATACTAACATGTGATGAGGACAACTCATTGGACGAAGAACAAATGTTTCTCCATCTCTTTCCATAACAGGGAACATATTATCTCTATAATTTGCCCAGTGTCCACTCATCTCGTATAATTTCTTAGTACCTAGAGCAGGTGTAGATACATGTTGGTATCCAGCTTTTCTCTCTAGTTTGTATACCCAGTCTTCTAATACTTTGCGGACAGTATATCCGTTAGGTAACCACATAGCTAATCCTTGCCCAGCATCATTATTTAATTCAAATATTTTTAGTTCTTTTCCTAGTTTACGATGATCTCTTTCTTTACGTTCTTCTAAGATTACTAAGTGATCTTTAAGGTCTTGCTCTGAGTACCATGCAGTACCATAAATACGTTGTAATTGCTCACGTTTAGAATCCCCGCGCCAGTATGCACCAGCTAAAGACAATAATTTAAAGAAACGAACATTTTTAGTAGAACCAATATGTCCACCTTTGCATAAATCTGTGAATTCACCTTGTGTATATAAACTTATGATTTCACCAACAGGTAAATCACTAATTAACTCAACTTTGTATTTATCGTCTTTGAAGAATTCTAATGCATCTTCACGAGACATTTCTGAACGAGTGATTTGCACTTGCTCTTGAGAAATACGTTTCATCATCTTTTCGATTTTTATTAAGTCTTCTTCACGTAATTGAACCCCAGCATCTATATCATAATAAAATCCTTCTCTAATAGCTGGACCTACTCCAAATTTAGCATCAGGAAATAATCTCTTAACAGCTTGCGCCATAAGATGTGCTGCACTATGATTTAATACTTCAAAAGATTCTCGGTCTTTTTTAGTGATGATTCTTATTTCTGCATCTTCGTTGATAGGTCTGTTTAAATCAAATGTCTCACCATTTACAACACCTGCCACACTTACTTTTCTTAAACTAGAAGAAATACTTCCAGCTATTTGTTCAATTGAAACTCCTGCTTCAAATTCTTTTTTGTTTCCATCTGGGAATGTGATATTAATCATATTGCACCTCTTTCTCAAAATAAAAAAAATCGCCCTTAAAACTAAGGGCGAATTAATATCCGTGGTACCACCTTGATTCTAGATTTCTCTAGCACTCAAATCTTGTAACGTAAGTTTACGGGATTCTTTTCAGATCCTACTCCAAGGTAGTAATTAATAATGATAAATGATACTTCACACCACCAGTATCTCTCTAATAAATATCGTTTATTAATGTTGTCCTCTTCATTGTATTTATGTTAATTATAAAACAATAATATGAATTGTCAAATAATATTACATTTCTATTTGAAAATCTTCACTATTATTCTTAGTTAACTCTTTTATACGAGTCACAATTCTTACTGCCCTAACAGAATCGTGGTCTCTAAATTTAGCAAAGTGTTGATCTACTAATTGTTGTCTACTATAGTTTGATGTAAAGAACGTTGCCTTCTTATCTAGAAGTCTATATTGAAGTATCGGACCTAAGATTTCATCTCTTACCCAAACACTATCGCCTTCTCCACCAATATCGTCAAGCATCAGGATTTCTACTTGCTTTAACTTTGATATTAACTGCTCTACTGTATTTGTTGAAACTCTAGATTTAAACTCTCTTACTAAATCTGGATAATAAGCTATTACTACGTTTATCCTGTTTTTCATTAGTTCTCTAGCTAAAGCACTAATGCAGTATGTTTTACCAACATTATTTTGTCCCCATAAGTATAACCCTTTCGGTTTTTCTCCACGATTATATTTGGTAACAAAGTTCATTATTTTGTTATGGATTTCAGTTCTGTTTTTCCCTCTTTTAAAATCAAAGTCTTCTAAACTTGCTTCTAAAATACTACTTGGTAAATGCATAGCGTCTATTAGTGTATCGTCATTTGCTTGGTTCACAAAATTCATAAAGAAATTACATTTTTTGTAGTTTCTAACAATCACATTATCTCTTAGTGAAATTACAGGTTCAAATCCTCTATTGTCTTGTTTACATTCATCTAAACCTTTACATTCAATACAATGATTTTTTTCTTTGTTGTAACTCATGAATTCCAATAAATTATTCTCAATGAATTCCGAAGTTAAATCATTATCGACGAAGAAATTTCTTAATATAGGAGACTCCATTAAGTCATCTACTAGTTTGTCTTTGTTTACAGATTCATATCTGAAGTTGATTTTTTCCATGACTATAGCTCCTTCATAACATTGTCAAGCCATTCTGGCTTAAATGATTCTTTTTTAGATTTTGTTTTTCTTGTTGTATTCTTTAATTCATCTTTATATTTAAGAGCCATATTGTGTGCATCGTCAATTGATTTTACTCCTTGACGAGACCAAGATGTATAAATTGATTCTAAGTAACTAAATGTAGGTAAAAGTTTTCTTCCACCATTCTCATTCGCCTGTCCAAATGCATAAATAATTAAATAGTTTAATACATCTTTTGGAAGGTCAAATTCAGTCATTGCTCTTAGTAAAGTTTCTTTTTCTTTTGTTGATGGTTTTTGTCCAGTGAAAATACCCAGTACATCAATAGGTTCTTGATTTGTACAAAGATCTTTTGCCCAGTTATAACTTACATCAACATCTGTTTCCACTTCTTCTAATGCTTTTTTTGTTTGATTTAGCATTCCAGACCAATACTTGCATCTTTTTACTAGTTTATCAAAATGAATGTTTCTATCATTATCAACACTATCCATAAATGCTTTTTGCATCGCAATCTCATCTAAATTATATAAGAATGATAAATGGATAATTTGCTCGTTTACTTTTTTGGTTAATCTTCTTTTATCAACGTAGTTCTTACTTAGTCCATCGACAAACAAATCAAAATCAAACTTATGTTTAAAGTTTATTTTTGATTTACTTCTTGATATGTATTCTTTGTTTGTATCTATTCCTTCTGGAAGAGATGAGAATACTTCATCAAAATGTGTTGTAATGTTCTTGAACCCATTTTTTTCAACACCACTAATTCTGAATAAGTTACTGATTTCATCAAATTCAGCCTTACCAATCTTGTTAAATAGATATGCACCTAAGCTTCCATGCTTGATAAATTCTTCAGCTGTAACTGGTGCTTTCATTTCATAAAGATATAAGTCTTCGTTTTTGTAGACAACCATTAGTCCGATTGCTTCTAATACTTTTCTTGCTTCTAGGAATTGTTCAGGTGTAAGACTAAGTAAATCAAATAGTTTACGATGTGTATACTCTGGACTTTTCAGTCTTGAACGGTCTATCAAAGACCACATAGTATTATATAAGCTAAATGCTTTGCATCCAATAATCGGTTGGTAAAGAAGCGTAATAACATTACGCTCGTCTAAGTCAATATTCTGATATGTTATTAGTTTAAATTGCTCTGTTCTCAAAATAATCACTCTTTCTTATGGATGTAAGCTTACTCCTTTGAATTTTAATGTTTTATTTAGGTGTTCATATAGTGCTAAAATCGTTTTTCTTGGTCTATGCATACCAAATACACCATATGCTTGAACTTTGATATCACAAGCTGTTTCTAAAGGTGTAACTTGTATTACAGATACAATTGCATGGAACTTATTTGTTTGAATAAGTATTTCACCATGTGTATCATTTATATTAGTTATATTAAGATCTTCTAATGTACAAAAGTTCTCGACTTGTTCTTTTACTTTGGTATAGCTTGTTTTATAGTATCTAGTTTTTAACTCTTTATCTAAATGTACTTCTCTTGTTTCACATAATGTTTTCGTAAAGTCTAATAAACCCATTTAGTTCACCCCAAGTTCTTTCAGCATTGCGTTAAATTGATGTTTTGTTTCTAAGATTGAATGGTTATTGTTGATAACAAAATCTGCACGAATGATTTTTGCTTCCATTGTCATTTGTGATTTTATTTTTAGTGAAGCATATTCTTCATCTATTAAATCTCTATCCATTAATCTTTGTAGTTGTCTCTTCTTAGTCGTATAAATAACACAGACAAAATCCGTGTTTTTATCAATTCCTGTTTCATAAAGTAGTGGAACGTCAAGAACTACTAGAGGTAGTTTTTGCTTTTTATATTCTTCTATTTGTTTCATACAAGTCTCTAAAACTTTTGGATGAACAATGTTGTTTAACGCATCTCTTTTTGTCTTATTCATAAAAATAAGACGTCCTAACAATTTTCGATTAATTTCTTTATCAGTTAGTAGGATGTCTTCACCAAAATACTCTAATACTTCGTTATATCCCTGTGTACCTTTTTCCAATACTTGTTTCGCAATTGAGTCGGTATCTATTACTGGAATATCCTTATCCTGAAACATTCTTGAAACAGTAGATTTCCCTGTTGCAATTCCCCCGGTTAAACCTAATATCTTAGTCATTAGATTCCCTCCTTTACACTTGGAACAAATTATACCATAAAAATAAGTAACTAAAAAGAAGTGAATCACTTCTTTTTTGTGTTTTTCTTTTGACATTTGGGACAATAATAAGTACCTCTACCATTGACCTTTATTTTTTCTATTACAGTCTTGCATACCTGGCAATCATCCCCAGCTTTTGTGTGAACAAATAGTTCGTTTTGGAAACGACCGGTTACACCTAAACTAGAGGTATAACTCCTGATGGTAGTTCCACCAAGTTTTATAGCCTTTTCTAGTACGAAATGACTGTTTGAAATGACATCTTTAAGTTGTTTTCTTGTTAATGTTTTTGATTCTGTTTCTGGATGTATTTTTGATAAGAACAATACTTCATCAACGTAGATATTCCCTAGACCAGTTATTATAGTTTGATCTAATAATGCACTCTTTATTGCGATTGATTTTTTCTCTAATTTTTTTTGCAAATAGGATGCTGTTAGTTCTTTTTCAAATGGTTCAAAGCCTAATTTGGATACTGGACTCTCTGTAAACAACAATTCTTCAGTTGTTAAATCGTATGTTCCAAATTTTCTAGTATCGTTATATCTCAGTGTTGTCCCATCCGTAAAATAGAATATAACATGTTCGTGTTTCTCTTTAGGTTGATCTAAGTCTTTGATATAATATTTTCCTTCCATTCGCAAATGAGATATCAATAATACATCTTCGAATTGAAATACAAGGTGTTTTCCATATCGTCTTATATCTGTTAAATATTTGTCTAACAATCGTTCTTTGAACTGAGTAACATCCACATTTCTAATCATTTTTTCATAGAAGATATCAATATCTCTGATTTGTTTGTTTAAGATAAGATTCTTTAACGTGTTTCTTACTGTTTCTACTTCAGGAAGTTCCGGCATTATTTACCCCATTTGTTTCTAAATACTCTGGATTCATCATATCGAATCGTGATTTCTTTATCTTTTAATGGATGTCCTATTGCCAGTATCGCAAATGGCTGATTCGATTGTGGGAAGTCGAATATGTTATTGATATGCTCTATTCTTTCTTCAAGAGGATAGACACCGATCCATACCGCACCTAGTTCTAAGTTCACTGCTTCTAGTAATATGTTTTCTACAGAAGCTGATACATCTTGAACTGTCATACGTGGTGATTTATCTGATTCTCTCAAAACAGGGATTATTGCCAGTGGTGCAGTTTTTAGTGGCCATGATCCTATATGCATAGTGCTTAATTTATCTAACATTGTTCTATCATCAACTACTATAAAGTCCCATGGTTGTTGATTCTTTGCACTGGGTGCTTGCATAGCTGACGTTAAAAGTTGCTTAATTTGCTCATTTGTTATTGGAGTATTTGTAAATTCTCTAATGCTTTTTCTTTTCATTATTAAACTCATTCTAATTCCTCCGGATTCACATGTACGATTACATGACATATTTTTTCATCGTTATTCAGAATCTCAGTTACTTCTTGTGCGATATCATGTCCCGCAGTAACACTGATTGAACCTAATACTCTAATTTCTACTAAGGCTTGGTAATACGGACCATAAGTAATCATATCTAAATGATCAACATCAATAACTCCGTCCACTTCTTTTATCATGTGTATATAGTGTTCTTGAATTTCTTTTTTAACAGTATGTCCTTGTAGGGAACGAATGCTACTCAGTATAATTTCAATCCCAATTTTTATAATGAATAATGCGATAATTATTGAGGCGATTTTATCCCCTTTTAATAAGAATTCCTTGTCGAAGTGATTACCAATCAAAACACTTAAGATTCCGACAAATACGACTATACTACTAAACACATCTGTTAAAGATTCTTTACCTGATGCAGAGATTATTTCACTATCCATTTCTTTTCCTTTTTGAATTAGGAATCTTGCAAGAAATAGTTTAATGACAACCACAAATACAACTATTACTAAACTAATCATTTTTGGTATTTGAGGAACTGCATCAAAATTAAGTATTACGTTTTTTCCTAAATTGTAGGCTATTGTAATAATCGATAACCCAAGGAATAAACTTAAAATATATTCAAATTTACCATGTCCAAAAGGATGGTCTTCATCCGCTGGTTTTAAACTATGTCTAATCCCGAGGATTACAAATACATCACTTAATAAATCACTAATACTGTGTATCCCATCTGCTATCAATGAAATACTACTGAATAGTACCCCACTGATTATTTTGAATATTACTAGGAAGATATTAACTATAAAACTTCGTTTCATTACTCTTTCTAGATTCATACAATCACCTCTATTTTGTTTCGTATAGGTTAACTCCCATATTGCTATCTACTTTTAGTGGAACTTGTAGTTTCACACAAGATTCCATTACTTCTTTAACTAAATTGTTCATTAATTCAATTTCATCTTTATCAACATCAAAAACCAATTCATCGTGAATTTGAAGAAGTAATTTACTTTTAAGTCTTTTGTTTTTTATGGCGTTTTGAATGTCTATCATTGCAATTTTTATGATGTCAGCTGCACTACCTTGGATAGGAGCATTCATTGCATTTCTTTTTCCTGATTCCCTTTGCATATACACGCTACTTTTTAGTTCTGGAAGATACCTTCTTCTATTATAAAGAGTCTCTGCAAATCCTGTAGTTTGTGCATGTTCAACTACACCATCCATGAATCCTTTGATTCCTGGGAATGTTTCGTAGTATTTCTTAATAAATCGATCAGCATCTTTGGAAGTAATGTTGATACCTTCACTTAGACCCCAAGCACTTTGTCCATAAATAATACCAAAGTTTACTGCTTTTGCTTGTCTTCTTTCTAATGAAGTAATGTCGTCTTTACCAAAAATCTGTTGTGCTGTTTTTGTATGTATATCTTCGTTATTATTGAACGCATCAATTAATACTGTTTCATTAGCCATATCGGCAAGAACTCTTAACTCAATTTGTGAGTAATCTGCTGCTAGTAATTTGTTTCCTTCTTTCGGAACAAATACTTTTCTGATTTCTCTTCCTTCTTCATATCTAATAGGAATGTTTTGTAAATTGGGTTCTATGCTACTAAGCCTTCCTGTTGATGTGAAAGCTTGTCGATATATAGTATGAATTTTTTCATCTTTTAAAATAGCTTTTTCTAATCCAACAACATATGTGCTATGTAGTTTTGTTAATGTTCTATATTCCATTATGTTTTCAATAATCGGGTGATATGATTTTAGTTTATTCAATACATCAACGTTTGTTGAATACCCTGTTTTTGTTTTCTTTTTAAATGGTAAATCAAGTTCATCAAATAGTATTTCACCAAGTTGTTTTGGACTTCCGATATTGAATTCATGACCTGCAAGGTTATGAATTGTTTTAGTTAGTTCTTGGATTTTTCCACCGATTTCTGTATTTAGAGATTGTAGTTTCGAGCGATTTACATGAATCCCTTCGAACTCCATTTCGGCTAAAACAGAAGCCAGAGGTAATTCAATATCATTTAATAATACTCCTTGATTATTTTCTTTTATTTGCTTTAAACATTCGGTTTTTAATTCTTTTATTGCGACTGCTTTTTCAACTGCGTACTTCTGGTATATATGTGCTTCTGGGATACTGTATTTTGCACCCTTTTGATATACTTCTTCAAGATAGTTAACATCCGAATAATCTAAACTAGATACCACTACTCTAAAGTCCTCTTTTGTATTTGCTGGATTTAAAATATACATACCTAACAAGAGATCAAAATCGACTCCCTGAATGTCGTAATTATCGTTCATTAAGATTACTTTCATTTTCTTAACATCAAACACATTCTTTTTAACATATTCATCACTTAGATACATTTGTAGATTGATACTGGAATGGATCATTTCATACGGAATATAAAAGTTTCCAAGTTCATTTACAATAGCGAACCCTAGAGGGGTAGCTAAATGATAGTTTTCACCGAAAGATTCCAAAATTATATTACTGTTTGGTTTTAGAACATCGTCAATATCATATACGTTATCCAGAACCTTAAACTTTGTTTCTAGTCTTGGTTTTACTTCTTTTGTTCTATTGAATCTTTTAATCAATGAATGAAGTTCTAATTCCTTGAAGAATTCAAATAACTCATCTTCATTAATTCCCTTATATTCTACTTGGTCCAAAGTAAACTCGAACTCAACATCTGTTTTTATTGTAGCGATTTGTTTACAAAGAATTGCGTCTTCAAAATGTTCTCTAATTCTTTCACCAAGTTTTCCTTTTATTTCGTCTTTATGTTCTAAAACACCTTCTAGTGTTTCGTACTGGTTTAAAAGTTTTACAGCCGTTTTTTCACCTACTCCAGGAATACCTGGTAGGTTATCCGAACTGTCACCCATTAATCCTTTTAAGTCAGTGATTTGCTCTGGTGTTACTCCCATTACTTCCATTAGATACTCAGGCGTATAGCTAACATAATTCTGCATTCCTTTTTTACTACTACGCATATGTACTTTATCATTTAATAGTTGTAGTAAATCCCTATCATTTGATACTAATTCAATCTCATCAAATTGATCATAGTAATACTTAGAATAAGTACCGATAATGTCATCTGCCTCAATTAGTTCTATTTCTCTTTGTTTTACACCTAATACATCTAAAGATTTTTTGATAAGACCTATTTGAGATCTAAATTCTTCTGGGATTGGTTTACGACCAGCTTTATAGTCTTTAAAATGTTCATGTCTAAACGTTTTTCCGGATTTATCAAATGCTACTAGAATATGTGTGAATTCCTCTTTTAATAAAGAGTTAATCATTCCTACAAATCCAAAAACTGCATTTGTATATTGTCCTTTACTATTTTGCATTAAGTTGCCACTATACGCAGTACCGTAATACGCTCTAAACATAATATTTGAGCCATCTACTAATATTAATTTCTTCATGTTTATCCACCTCAATCACTTATATCTATTGTAACATAATTATATACATAATTAAAAAAAATACTCTTTTAAAAAACGCTAAAAAAAAACACTCTGAATATGAGTGTTATTTTTTTTCTAAATGGTTAACGATATCAGATACTAATTTAATATTAGTTGCTTCGTTATCATCGATTTGTACATCAAACTCTTCTTCTACTGCCATAATTAACTCAATTGCGTCTAATGAATCTGCCCCTAAATCATCAGTTAAGTTAGACTCTAATTTAATTTCGTCAATCTCAATTCCTAATTCTTCAGCAATAATGCTTTTTACCTTTTCAAAAATCATTGTTCCACTCCTCGACTTATTGTTAACAATATTATATCAAAATGTACACAAAAGTCAATAAAGTAGGGTAAAGACCATTATTTATTTAACAAATTCATCTCAATAATATCAGTTTTTTGATTAAATCTTCTTTTTAGTAAAAAAAAAGGTAGAATAACTACCTATTTTTTAAACTGTAATACCACAAAATCATCTTCCCATTTCTTATAATGAGAATGTTTATGTTCTTTCATATAATTAAATACATCTTTGGTATATGCTACGTCTTCATTTACAAACACTTGTTGCTGACTAAAACTTCTAGATAGTAAGTTTGGTGCAACCTCGATGTGTCCAAACTGTTTAATATGCTTAACTTTTCTTGATTCTTTTTTAGTGATTGAAACTTTTTGTCCAAAGTAATCAATATAATGCATTGGTCCCTTAGACTCTTTTCCTTTAAATTTAAGTAATCCTTTTAGTTTCATGATATGCCTACTTTCTTAGAGTTTTTAATGCTTTACCCCAATCATTAACTTGTGAAAATAACATTTCAAGATTTTCATCATGGATATTTCTTGGTTTAAATTTATAGTTTTCAAAATCATCAAACAAAGATAGTAAGATGTGTGTTCTAACACTGGCAATTTGCAGTTCTGATAAAATTCCTCTTAAATGTTCAGCTGCTCTTGATCCACCTGCTGAACCGTATGAGATAATACCTGCTGATTTGTTTGCCCAAGCATCTCTAGCTGAATCCAATGCGTTCTTCAACGCACCTGTAAGTGAATGATTATATTCTGCAACAACGAAAATAAATCCATCTAGTTCACTTAGTTTCTTATTCCATTTTTCAACGCTTGTTTGGTCATTTGTTGTTCCTAAAAATGGTAACTCATATTCTTTGATATCTACTATTTCAAACTCTACATCTTTTACTGTTTTTGTTTTGTCTAATACCCATTTTCCTACATCTTCACTAGCTCTTCCTTCTCTTGTACTTCCTAAAACTATTCCTACTTTTAACATAATCTATTCTCCTTTATTTTACAAACGTATTGCTGTTTAATTCTTCATACGCTTGTTTGATTTCTTGTTTTGTATTCATTACTATTGGACCTCGCCATTCGATTGGTTCATTTAGTGGAGTTCCTTCGCAGAATAAAAATCTTAATGAATCACTTCTATTTATAATCACGTATTCACCTGGTTCAATGATATATGCAGTTCCTGTTTCTAACTTTTTGTTATCTATTAATCCATTTCCTTTGAATACATATATATACCCTTTTTTACCTTTACTTCTATTAATAACAATGTCTTGTTCAACTGTGACATCAAATATATTTAATCCTAAATTACTTTTATCAAGTGGACCATTTTTATTTTTATATTTTCCCGTTAGTATCTTTATATCGTTTCCGTGTTCTACAACATGAGGAAAGTCATTGTTTTGAAATGCTGAGGAATATGGTTTATCCATTTTGTTTTTCATTGGTATATTGAACCATAATTGGAATCCTTCTATTCCCACCTCTGAATATGATGGAACTGATGTATGATACATCCCAGACCCAGAACTCAAATGAAGAACACCACCTTCATTCACTTCCAACTCACCATTAATTGTGTCTTTTTCCTTCATACTTCCTCTTACAATATATGTAAAGGTTTCAATACCTCTGTGGGGATGCCAAGAACCCATACCAATTTCTTTTTTATCTGTCTCGAAGTAATCTAACATAAGAAATGGATCAATATCTTTAATTGTTTCATGTGCCAATACTCTTATAACGCTACCATCAAATTCAGGTGCTTTGTATCCTTTAACGATTTTCATGAATACCTCCTTATTAAATATAAGTTCCTTACTTTATGTAACCAGTTTATCAACTTTGATTAAGACATTCAAACATAATGCACTTATTTTAAGTAAGTTACTTTTATTTTAAATAAATATGTGGTAATATATCAGTAGGAGTTGATAATATGGAAAACAATCTATGTCCAAAAATGGAATCTACATTAACGTTGTTAAGTAAAAAGTGGGTTTCTTTAATTGTGTTTAGTTTATTTGATGATGCAAAGAAATTCTCTGATATTGAAAGGTACATACCAGGATTATCCGCAAGGTTATTAACAGAAAGACTAAAAGAATTAGAAACTCTTGGAATCGTTAAAAAAACGGTACACAATAGTACACCGATAAAGATAGAATACAGTTTAACAAGAAAAGGTGTCGATTTGACTGGAGCATTTAAGGCAATTGGTGAATGGGCTGAAAAATGGAACTAAAAAAGGAGCAGATTTTGCTCCTTTTTGTTTGCATATGCAATTGCTTTTTTAATGTAGCAAATGGTTAACTGTAATTGTAATTATAGTGCTTTCTTGAGTATAACAACATTCTTACTATTGTGACCTACAAAATCTAATTTGCAAATCTTTGCAATTCTCAAAAATGTCTTTGGTGTGTAAAATGATATGTGAGTGAAATCTCTACGATACCACCATTTCAGGAACAAATCATGATCATTGAAATGAAAATTTGTCATTAGTACTAAATAACCATCATCTTTTAGTAAAGATGCTAAGTGCTTGAATTCTTTGATTGGATCAACAAAATGTTCTACTACTTCTGTAGAAGTAATCAAGTCGTAAGTCCTTACTTTATATTCCTCATTAGGATTAAAGAATGGATCAAAATCATACATTGTAAATCCTTCTCTCGAAAGCAATTCTTTCAACACAGGTCCAGGACCAGAACCATACTCTAGTCCAACGCCTTTGATATGTAGTGGTTTGATATAATCATTTATAAATCGTTCGAACATCTGGACATATCCTTTAGATTCAAAGGAGTTATTGTGATTCTTATATTCCTTATGCTCTTGCTCTAAAGATACGTGATTTTCTATATCCTTATATATAAACTCACACTCTGTACAGACAGAGTAAGTTACTTTTAATTGGGGATCATTTAATTCTGATGTTGTAGTGCCACATATATTACATGTTTTGTTTGAACTATTGCTAAACGTCATAAAACCACCATTCTTTCATTCATCATTCTATCATATTATGAATATCATAGATATGTTTGATTTTTATTGGCAATAGTTTTGACACAAACTATTCTTACCTATATAATACATTGAGGAGTGATTTAATTGGGTATTGAAACTTACATTATTTATGGAGTAGCAGGTCTACTGACTATACTTTCATTTATTAAAGACAAAGAAAAAACAAAAAAAGGTATTAAAAAAGGATATAAAGCTTTTATCAAATTGTTTCCTGTATTAATTCCACTATTCTTATTTATTGGAATCTTACTCGCAGTCGTTACACCAGAATTTATCTCAAGTTTAATCGGGGCTGGAAGTGGTTTATTAGGTGTCATTATAGGATTAGTAGTAGGTAGTATAACCTTCATGCCACCATTTGTAGCATACCCACTTGGTGTTGAGCTACTTGGTAATGGAGCAGGAATTGCACAGGTTTCAGGTTTACTTGTAACTCTGATGAGTGTTGGACTTGTTTATTTTGCCGCTGAAAGCAAGATGTTCCATACAAAATCTGCAATACTTAGAAACGTAGTTAGTTTCATCGGTGCTATAGTTGTAATATTGATTGTGATGGTGATGTACTAATGAAATTTGTTAACAAGAATAAGTTCTTAGTTATATCAATCATCGCTTTAGTCGTTATATCATTTATTGATATCAAACTAACATATCAATCATTTGAAAATACATGGGATCAGTTAAAAGCCATGTTATTGATTGTTCCTCCAATATTTTTACTTATTGGTTTATTCGATGTATGGGTTCCTAGGGAAACGATCATAAGATTAATGGGTGCTAATAGTGGTATCAAAGGAATGTCACTTGCATTCTTACTTGGGGCATTTAGTGCTGGACCAACTATTGCTGCTTTCCCACTAGCTATGATCATGATTAAAAAGGGTGCTAAGTATTCAAATGTAGTGTTTTTCTTGATGGTATGGAGTTCATTAAAACTTCCAATTGTGTTTTTCCAAATCACTACAATTGGATTGAAACTATCAATGATTATTAATATAACAATGCTTATAGTTTTCATTATTGGGGCTTATATATCTGAAAAGATATTAACCAAAGATGAATTGAAAGAAATTGAAAACAAGGCAATTGCCTATCATAAAAACTAAATAAAAAACACTACAATTAAGTAGTGTTTTTTTTATACGTTTCTTGAATATATTGTATATAGACCTTTGATTAATAAATGCTCATCAAATATAAAGTTACTGTCTAATATACCAATCATAAATTTAGAAGCTCCTCCAGTGATAATTACTTTTGGAATTTTTTTATGATTCTTTTTCATTTCAGAAACCAGACCTTCAATCATATACTTATGACCTAGTAATAGTCCTGAGTTTAATGAATCTATTGAGTTAGTACCAATTACATTCTTTGGTACTTTAAATTCAAATTGTGATAATTGTGATGCGTTTCCTACAAGTGCATTTCTTTGTGTCATTAATCCTGCACAAATACTTACACCTTTGATTACTTTATTCTCTAATATCGAAACAGTTGTTGCTGTTCCCATATCAACGATAATAGCATTTTCTGTATCGTGAAAGCTCATTGCTCCTACTGCATCACTAACTATATCGCTCCCAAGTTCTTTGGGGTTATCTATCATTATTTGTACACCTGTTTTTACTCCAGGTCCTACAAACATTGGTTCAATGTTTAAATACTTTTGTGCTAAGTTTTTAAAGATCATATTAAGTTCTGGAACTACACTTGATACAATCATGCCCTTTGCATCTTTAATAACATTTTGAAGTAATACATAATACTCATCGTTACTCTTATCTTTATCCGTATTAAAACGGTAAGTCTCTTTGAACCCATCTAAGTATTGTGTTACTACAATATTACTATTTCCAATATCTACTAATATAATCATATACGTCACCTTATTCCTTATCGAATTCCAATACTGATTCTAATCTTGTTGCTAGTGGTGTACCAACAACAATTGCGATTGCAATTTCTAGCAATGAATTAACTACAACTATTGTTAACAGGAACCCAAAGAATGAATCTCCTCCAACAAAATATGTAGATACAAATGACATTACACCTAATGTACCTTCTCTAGTTAATATCTCGCTTGTACCATAAATGTCAAAATACCAGAAGTTTACACCTGCTATATAAAGCAATGTGATTACTAGTACTGAATGAATTAAAGTCATGATTCCAAAGTAAGCTACTGTTGCTACATAACCTTGCTTAATTTTCCCTTTTAGGAATGTTAAGATGTCGTATGCAAAGAACCCAAATAAGAATCTAGGTAATACAGATACTAATGGATTTGTAAATATCGGATCAAGCATTCCGCTTGGTCTAGTAAACGCTACAAATATTGATGTAAGACCAAATACTAATCCTAAGAATCCACCGACTTTTCTTCCTCCAAAGTATGCTCCAACTAATACAGGAATATGTATTATTGTAAATCCTACCATTGGTGTTAGTGGAATATACCCTACTGCTGGTACCAATCCCATAACTAATACGATTGCTGTTAAAACTGCTGTTAATGTTATTTCTTTTGTGCTAAATGATTTCATTTTCTTTCTCCTTTTTAGGCCACTATGGGTCCCATAATTTGAATGGTGTTACACGTTTCTTTTAATCTCTTCAACTCTTTCTTGGTTTAACATCTCTAAGATTGTTAACACGATTTTTTTGACTTCGGCATGATCGTCAATACTAATCATAGAAGTTGTTGAATGTATATATCTAGCAGGCATTCCAATAGTAGCTACTAGTACACCGTCGTTTGCTAATTGCACACGTGCGGCATCTGTACCTCCCATTGATTTGTAGTATTGGAATTTAATTCCATTTTCTTCAGCTGCGTCGACAATAAATTTTTTCATCCCTTGATGCATGATTGCTGAAGGATCATAAAAACGTAATAAGAACCCTTCACCAAGTTTCCCTGATATTTCATCTCCATCAAAACTATCTGCGCATGGACTACAATCAACCGCGATGAATACATCTGGGTTTACAAGTCCTGCTGCTGTTGCTGCACCACGTAATCCTACTTCTTCTTGTACTGTAGCTCCAACATATAGCTCAATGTCTAAATTCTCTTTTTTAATATCTCTTGCTATTTCTAAACTCATACCACAACCGAATCTATCATCCCATGCTTTTGATATGAACTTTTTGTTATCTTTTGTAGCTGTATAATCATTTCTAGGTATAACTTGTTGTCCAATTTTAACCCCAAGTTCAATAGCGTGTTCTTTGCTATCTGCTCCTATATCTAATTTTAAATCTTTGAATAATAATGGTTTAGGTTTTGCATCTGATCCTCTAGTTAAATGAGGAGGTTTACTTGCAGTAACTCCTGGAATATATTCCATATCATCTGTAATGATATCTAAATGTTGAGATAGGAAAACATTTCCATGAACTCCACCTAGATTAGTTAAAGATATCAATCCGTTTTTATCGATTCCAGTAACAATTGCTCCTACTTCATCCATATGACCAGCAAGCATAACTTTTGGTCCTTTATGCCCTTTGTTGATAATACCGAAGATACTACCTAGTTTATCTTCAATGATTTCTTCAACATATGGTTTTAAGTTTTCTCTCATGTAGTTTCTTACAGCTTTTTCAAAACTTGGTGCTCCTGGTAAATCTACCAGATCACGATACAATTTTTCCATTTTATTACTCCTTAAATGTGGCTGTTAGTTTATTTATTTTATTACCTAGTTTACTGAATCGTTCTTCGAACTCAGTCATAATATTTCCTTTAAAATCACTTTTGTGCAAGTCATATGTATGATAAGTAATGTTCATTGGATATTTTTTTAAGCTTTCTAATGAAAACTCGTATAGTCCAATGTTATCAGTTTTAAAATGTAATTCACCGTCTTTTGTAAGAAGTTCTTTATATATGTCTAAGAAATTCTTATGTGTCAATCTTCTTTTTGCATGACGGTCTTTTGGCCATGGATCACTAAAATTTAGATAAACTCTATGAACTGTCAACTGTTCAAATAGTTTTGGTAAGAACATTGCATCACATCTAAGTAATAATAAGTTCTCTTGTTTATCTTCTAATTGCTTCTCTAGTGCTCTTACGATAACACTATCAAACTTTTCAATCCCTATGTAATTCACATTAGGATTGTTTTTGGCAAGTGTATGAACAAATTGTCCTTTACCCATCCCAATCTCAATATGTATTTCATTGTTGTTACTAAAATAATCTTTTATATTAATTGGAGTATGATCGATATCATCGATAATTAAATCATTATTAGAATGAATTAATTCTTTTGCTCCTTGTACATATCTTAATCTCATTTATTTTGTTAACTCGTATATAGATTCCATATAGATTGCAGTTGCTTTTAATAAGTCTTCTACATATAGATGTTCATCTACTTGATGAGCTACATCTTTTCTACCTGGCATTTGAGGTCCGAACGCAACAGCTTTTTTAAGTGCTCTACTATAAGTTCCTCCACCAATTGTTAATAATTTTGATTCTGTATCTCCTGTGTATTTAATATACGCATTATGTAATGTTTGTACCAATGGATCTGTTGTTTCTACATAATGAACTGGCATATTATCTAATACTGTAGCTTTTAATCCAAAACTCTTTGTAGCAGCTTGTATATTAATGACTGCTGAGTCATTGTCCCATCCTTTTGGATAACGACAGTTAACGCCAATTTTAGCGTGATTGTTGACATAACTGAATACAGCAGGATTCATTGTTAAATCTTTCATTTCTTTATCAAAGTGATCAATATTAAGTTTTTCACCTAAATGATCGAATGTTAAGTACTCACAAATAAATTTAACGAAGTTGTTTTCTATGTTCTCATTCAGGAATTCAGCAAGTATAAATGCTGCGTTAATTCCTAAACTTGGTTGCATTGCATGTGCAGATTTACCATATACTTTGTATACGCCATCTTTCACTTCACCATGTAAGTCATTAAATTCGATATATTTCTTAAATTCTAACGATAAATCAATACTTAAAGTACATTCAGCGTATTCTGGTACTATGTTGTATCTATCTCCGGATTTAAATGTAAGTAAGACATCATCTTTAACTGTTCCTAAGATATCAAATGTGAAAATACCTTTTTCTGCGTAAATAAGTGGAAAACTGGCATCAGGAGCAAAACCTAATTCAGGCATTTCTTCTGTCTTAAAATATTTTTCAATACCTCTCCATGCAGTTTCTTCATCAGTACCCAGTATTATTCTTACTCTTTGATTAGGAATAATTCCTAAATCTTTTAGTAATTTCACCGCGAAATAAGCAGCCATTGTTGGTCCCTTATCATCAGATGCACCTCTGGCAAATAATTTTCCATCACGGATTGTTGGATCAAAAGGCTTATTTGTCCATTTTGATACGTCTCCTGTTGGAACAACGTCAAGATGACATAATATACCTAATATATCTTCTCCGTCACCATACTCGATGTGAGCTGCGTAGTTTTGTATGTTTTTTGTAATAAATCCGTCATTGTGAGCTAAATCTAGCATGTAGTGTAATGCATTGTTGATTTCAACTCCAAATGGCGTTTCTGTGTCTGGTTTATACTCATCAAGGACGCTTGGTATTTGTAGTAATTCTTTGGTTCTTTTCAGTATTTCATCCTTGTGCTCTAAGACGATTTCATAAAAATCCATCTAATCACCTCTCTAACTATGATATAGTACCATTTATTATTCTTTATTTCAACCAATTAGAACGATAAAACTAATTAGGATTTTTAACTATTTTGTAGTATAATCTTTTATATATATCAAATTGCTTAGGGAATACAAAAAGGAAAAAAATTATAAAACGCTTGACATATGAGCGTTCGTTCATATATTATGTAGGGGTGACTTGATGAAGAGGTGACTTTTATGATACAAAAAATAATGATGAAAAACTTAATTTGTTCTGGTTGTTCTGGCAAAATTGAGAAGGCTTTAGCCGAAGAGTTAGACTATGTAAATAGCGCTAGTTTCAATTTCCCAAACCAGGTAATGTTAATAGATGCTACTGATGATTATGATGAGGAAAAAGCAATTCCTGAAATAAAGAAAATTGTAGATTCAATTGAAGATGGTGTAGAAACGTTTAGTTATGACAAGCGTCATCTAATAGACACTATCAAAGGTGTTGAATCATATATTTCTTTCTTTATAGGACTTGTTTTATACGGCCTTGCATATTTAATCGGTTTTTTCTTGAAAACCGATTTAGACCATGATAGTGTGGTTGCTGCTAATTTTATTATGTGGTATACCCCTATATTCTTTGTAGGATATGGATTTATATCGTTTAAGATATTCAAGAAAACCTTAAAAGGTGTTCGACGTAAAGAAATATTCAACGAAAATATGTTGATGTTCATCGCTACTATTGCAGCTATGTTCTTACGAAACTATTTTGAAGCTGGATTAGTAATTATCTTCTTCACTGTAGGTGAGTATTTACAACATAGAGCAGTTCATCGTTCTAAACAAGAAGTAAATGGTCTTATCGATCTTAAAGTAGAGTATGCAAATGTACGTGTTGGTAACGAGGTTGTCATTCAAGATCCAATGAGTATTAAAAAAGGCGATATTCTAATTGTTAAAAACGGAGAAAAAATACCTGTTGATGGTGAAATCATTCAAGGTACTACATCTCTTAATACTTCTGCTCTTACAGGAGAAAGTAAGTTATCAACTGTTAAGGTTGGAGACTTTGTCCTAAGTGGGAATATTAATGTAGGAAACGTAATTGAAGTTAGAGCAAAAAAAGAATATCATGAATCAACTTTATCAAGATTAGTTGATTTGATTGAAAACTCAACAAATCATAAAGCTAAAACTGAAAACTTTATTACAAAGTTCGCAAGATATTATACTCCAATCGTTACGATTGCAGCTGTTATGTTATTTGCCAGTAAATCATTCTTTGATTGGGCAAACTATCAAGATTATCTATATGATGCAGCAACATTCCTAGTAATCAGTTGCCCTTGTGCACTTGTACTTAGTATTCCATTATCATATTTTGCTGGAATCGGTGCAGCAGCTAAAAAAGGAATTCTATTTAAAGGTAGTTCATTCTTACATATGATGACCAATGTTGATACTATTGGTCTTGATAAAACAGGTACATTAACACATGGTAATTTCAAAGTTGCTACATTCTCAAATGATGAGACGTTAAAAATTTGTGCTAGTGTTGAGAGATTTAGTAATCATCCAATCGCAAAAAGCATTGTGGAGTTCTACAAAGGTGAGTACTACGATTATCCAAACATTGAAGAGATTCCAGGTTATGGAATTGTTGTACAAACAGATGAAGGTAAAATTCTAGTTGGTAATAGAAAATTAATGAACAAACACAAAATAAAAGTTACAGATAAAAAAGTTATGTCTGGTAGTAATGTATTCGTTTCAAGAAACGGTAAGTATGAAGGACATGTAATCGTAAAAGATAGTTTGAAATCTTCTTCAATCAATACAATTAGAAGACTTTCAAGAAATTACAATATAACAATGTTAACTGGTGATAACGATGCAATGGCAAAAGAAGTTGCAACTTCACTAGGTAGTATTGATTTCAGATCAAACTTATTACCTGAAGAGAAAATCAAAGCATTTGATGAGATAAAAACAAAAAAATTAAAACTATTTGTAGGGGATGGGATTAATGATGCACCATTACTTAAAAACGCTGATATTGGTGTTGCAATGGGGAATGGTAGTGAAGTAGCAATTGATGTAGCAGATGTTATAATTATGGGTGATGATATCAACCTATTAGAACAAGCAACACAAGTAGCTAAAAAGACTAAACGAATTGTATATGAAAACATCATATTAAGTTTAGGAGTTAAATTCATATTCTTGTTATTCGCAGGATTTGGATTAAGTTCAATGTTAACTGCAATTTTCGCAGATGTAGGAATTACATTAATCGCAGTATTAAACAGTTTACGTCTAATTTACTCAAGGGGGAAATAGTATGGAATACAAACAAGAAGAAATAAAAGAAACAGTATCGTTGTTTAAAATATTTAGTGATTATACAAGATTAAGAATCATCGATTTATTAACAAAAGATGAGTACTGTGTTCAAGATATTAGTGATACTTTAGAAACAAGCCAATCGGCAATATCACACCAACTAAAACTATTAAGAGATTTAAATGTTGTTAAGACTAGAAAACAGGGTAAACAAGTTTTCTATAGTCTACAAGATGAGCATGTAAAAGAAATATTCCTTATGGGATTCAAACATGCCAATGATTGTAAGTAAAAAGGATACCAATTGGTATCCTTTTTTATATAAATAGAGTTCTATTCCTAATGTTTAACCATTGCGTATTTCTTTTTACCTCTTCTTAATACAGTGAACTCATTATATAATGCATTATCTTTCTTGACCATAAACTCAAAATCATTTACTTTTTGTCCGTTAACACTTATTGCATTATTCTTGATAAACTCTCGACTCTCACGTTTACTTGATGCAAGTTTCGCCTCAATAACAAGATCAACCAATAACATATCATCCGTTACAGTTATACTTGGGACACCTTTAAATCCATCAACAACTTCTTGTTTATTTAAACTTTGGATATCGCCACTAAATAATGCCTTTGAAATCTTTACAGCACTATCGTACGCTTCTTGTCCATGAACAAGAACAGTTAACTCTTCAGCGATTTTTTGTTGTGCTAAACGTTTATGTGGTGCTGCTTCAAACTCTTCTATAATTGATTTTGTTTCTTCAACTGATTTAAACGTAAACTTCTTAAGGAAGCTTACAGCATCTTTGTCTGGCGTATTTATCCAGTATTGGTAGAACTCATATACTGAAGTTCTTTTTTTATCTAACCATACTGCCCCACCAGCTGATTTACCAAACTTAGTTCCATCTGCTTTTGTTAATAAAGGCCATGTAAATCCAAATGCTTTTGCACCTTCACCTTGTGTTTTTCTAATCAGTTCTAACCCTGCAGTGATATTACCCCATTGGTCTTGACCACCTATTTGTAATTTACAATTATTTCGTTTATAAAGTTCCATAAAATCTAATGATTGAATGATTTGATAACTGAACTCCGTAAAGCTGATTCCGTTATCCATTCTAGACTTTACGCTATCTTTTTGGATCATATGATTTATGTTGAAATGTTTCCCTAAGTCTCTTAGGAATGTTATTACATCATATTCTTTTATCCAATCGTAGTTATTTACAACTGTTGCTGTTGGTAATATGTTCTTAACTTGCTTTGTAATTGCAGAAGCGTTTTCCATAGATTTATCTAGAGTTAACAGTTGCCTTTCACTACTTCTTCCACTTGGGTCTCCAATTAGTCCTGTTCCACCACCAATTACTAGTATTGGAACATGTCCTTTATCCATAAGTCTCTTTGATACCAAGTATGAAATTAGGTGCCCAACATGTAGACTATCTGCGGTAGGGTCTGCCCCTACATAAAATGTAAGTTTTTCATTTTCAAATACGTTCTCTAATTCTGGATCTGTTATATCGTATAACAGGTCTCTCCACTTCAATTCTTGTAATAAATTCATTTTATCACTCCTTATTATAATAAAAAAGATGCTCGTCCTAACAAAAGGACGAACATCATTCGCGGTACCACCTTAATTCTAGATTTCTCTAGCACTTAATGATTGTAACGGAATCACCGTCCATACTTTGCATATAGAAGCTCATAAGTGTATAAATATAAACCACATCTTAGTTTTCACCAACCACTAAGTCTCTACAATGTTTTATTATATTCTCTCTTAATCAACGCTTATAGTGTTGTTTTTCTTAATACTATCGAATGAGGAAGTTTTACAATTTTCTCATCAACTTGTTCTTTATTCATTAGTTTTGTTAGTAATCTCATTCCAACAGCTCCCAAATCATAGATAGGAACATCAACACAAGATAATTGTGGTCTAGCTAATCTAGCGTACTTCGTATTTTGGAACCCTGCTACACCAACATCTTTAGGAATACTAACTTCATTTTCAAATGCAACATTCATAAATGAAATTGCAATACTATCTCTAACTGCGATTACTCCGTCAACTTCGTTATCTTTGAAGTATTCGTTGAAGTGCTCTGTGTTAATCGATATACGTCCACTAGTTCTCATGATTTTAGATGGAAGTTTTGCCTCTTCAACTGCTCTTAAGTATCCAGCTTCTTTTAGATCATTAACCATATATTTTCTTACAGTAGAAACCATATAAATATTTTTTCTACCTTCTTCTATTAATTTCTTCGTGATTTCATATCCAGCTCTCTCATAATCGATAGATACACTTGGTATCTCGTTATCTTCTGGATAGAATGTATTAGTTAACACTACTGGAATTTGATATGTATTCTTAATTGTTTTTAAGAAATCATATTGTGGCTCTGTAATTTCATCATTCAAATATAAAATACCATCAACTTGCGCTGCAATGATTTCTCTTAAGATATCTTCTTCTGAAGCATCTTCACTCTCTAAAATATAAAGTAATATTGAATACTTATATACTCTTGCGATATCTGCGATACCGTTCATCATTTCTGCGATACTAGCACGTGTCATATCAGGAACTACAACTGCAACAGTTGTACTTTTTCTAGATGCCAATCCTTTTGCAAATGCATTTGGTTTGTATCCTAATTCCTCTATAACTTTTAGTACTCTTTCTCTCGTTTCTGGTTTTACTTTTTCTGGATTATTAATTGCTCTTGATACAGTTGCTAAAGAAACTCTAGCTGCCCCAGCTACATCATAAATAGTCGCTTTACTCATAAAAAAGCACCTTCTTTCATCATATTGATTATAACATATATGAAAATGTTTTCAATATATTAACTCATATTAATGAAAAGTTTTCATAGTTTTGTGCAATGTGCATATTATAAATGATTATATTGAGTAAAATAGTAATAATTTCATTGGTTTATGCATTGTTTTCAGTATAGAAAAAAGACACCTAATAGGTGTCTTTTATTATCTACGCTCTTTGATACGAGATTGTTTAGCAGATAACCCTCTGATATAGAATAATCTAGCTCTACGAACTTTACCTCTTCTAAGTACATCGACTTTTTCTACTAATGGTGAATGGATTGGGAATGTTCTTTCAATTCCGATTCCGTAAGACACTTTTCTAACTGTGAAAGTTTCACTAATTCCTCCACCTTGTCTTTTGATAACTAACCCTTCAAATCCCTGGATTCTTTCTCTGTTACCCTCTTTAATTTTTACAGATACTTTAACAGTATCTCCAGCTCTAAATTGAGGAACATCAGGTTTTTGATATGATTGAGTTAGATCTCTTAGTAATTGCTGAGACATGATATCAACTCCTTTTAATTAACTATTGCTCATAAGGATTCTCCAAAGCGGAGCAAAGTGTGTTTAAGCTTTACAGCGTTTGTAATTATAGCATAGGAATACATAGAAATCAATAGTTATTTTAATCAAATGTAACGTGCTGATACGTATTATATTCGACATTGTTCACAACTAGATAAATTTCATATTCTCCTTCTAAGTTTGTTTCATTTATATAATAAGTTAGTTCTCGACTATCTCCAATAAATGTACCCAAACACATTGCTGTATAAGCAGTGTTTGAAGTTGGTATTTGGTATTGGAAATCAATATTATTTCTTAATACGATGTATATCTCATCATTTCTATCAAATGTTCCATTTACAACTAAACGATCTTTTTGTTTAACAAATGATATATTAAATTTTAAAGGTACAGTTTCCAAGAAATTAAAATTCAAGCTTAGTTCATCATAGTTTTTAGGTGTTTCTGCAAGTTCTCCAAATGAAACAGGAGTACCTGTATAATACGTTGTTGCTTCTGTATACAAAGATGTGTGTAGAGCTTGATAATAGTTATCATCTATCTCTAAGTGGTACTTCACAATCCCTGATTCAACCTCATAGGTATTTGAGTACATTCTTACTACACCATCACCATTATATAATGGCGCAGGAACGTTCAACGTTTCACTATTTACTTCACTATGTCCTCCACTATGAATCATATAATTGTTTGGTCCTAAGTATTGTACATTCGAGATGTATGGTGAATAGAAATTTGATCCCAGTTCTTTACCAAATTGAAATGTCTGTTCAATTGTCATTCCGAAACCATCAACAACATACATAACTCCTCTACTATATGAATCTTCAGCATTTACATAGTTTTCACTGAATTTCGATTTGTTATTTCCATTGTCAAAAATGAAAATTCCTTCTTCTGTATATATCGCTCCATGTTGCGCGTATTGCCATTCGAAGTTTTCTCCGATTGGTGTTAAAAAGAAATTATCTACTAATGCTTGAGACCAGTTATTCGGGTCTCCAATTATATAGTTAATCCTATTCGTTGTAAGACTGATACTTACAACGATATCTTGATGTCTACCTGACAAAATAATTGAATTGGTAGTTTCATCATAATCAATTGAATTATTATGGAACCAATCGTAAGATGTCCACATTTGAGACATACCCTGTGTTTGATCTAAAAAATGTTTTAAATCCCAGGTGTTTACTATTTCGCCTGTGGTATGATTAATTTCTATAATCATATCTTCAACTGTACCTTCAAATTCATTTGTAAGTACAAGTAAGTTATTGTTTGGTAGTTCTACTACATCATGGTGATATCCGCCAGGTATTTTGTATTCTTTATATATTTTACCTAAGTAGTCTATCTCATAAAGGCTTGTGACATAATATGGATCACTCATCAATCTATCACTACCTAATAACAAATGCCCGTTTTCAAGTAGTACTGGTGCCCAGCTAAAGTTTTCGGTAAGTGTCCATCTGATATCTCCATTATAATCAATACCAATTGGTAAACTCTGTGTAGCAGGCATTAGAATCATAATATCATCTGAAAAATATTCACTTGTTGTTTCTAGAGTTATACTTCTATTTGATTCTTCTTTAAGTGGAGATGTTTGAATCATTAATTCAGAAACAAGGATTCCTTTTTCACCTAATATATTCTCATAAATCTCTACTTTATTTTCATAGTTTGCATATAGACCATAGACTGGAATCTTATGAGATCTTGTCGCAATACTCGCAAACTCAATATTACCTTCGATTTCCTTACCATTCACAACTATTATAAAAGATTCAACTTCATCAGTTTCAAATAAAATCAATCCTGATAAAGGTGATATTTGATATGGATTCAAAACAAAGAATGGATGTTCTTCATCATATATTCCTGCTGAATACTCTAATAAAAACTCATCTTCTAAAACTTCTTGAATATCCAAAATGTAATCTTCTTGGATGACAGCTGTAGTCGAAGGTTTCAAAAATCCAAAAATCAAGAATCCAATCAATGTTGATACTACGATTACTGTGGGTATAATGATAATTAAGTTTTCTTTTAAAATACTAATATACTTATTCATTTTTCCCCTCCTTATATTTCTTATATAAGTCTGGACGTACTTCTTTGGTTTTTTTAAGAGATTGGTTTAATCTCCACTCGTCAATTAATTTATGATGCCCGTTTACTAAGACTTCAGGAACTTCTTTTCCCATAAATTCACGTGGTCTTGTGTAATGGGGATGTTCTAATAAATCATTATTAAATGAGTCGTTGATATGAGATTCATCTTTACTGATAACATCTGGTATAACACGAGTTATACTATCTATTAAAACCATTGCGGCAAGTTCTCCACCAGTTAATACATAATCTCCTATACTAACTTCCCAATCAAAATAATCTCTAATTCTTTCATCATAACCTTCATAATGTCCACAAAGAATTATGATGTGATTTTGATTAGATAACTCATATGCTTTTTTCTGTGCAAACGTTTCTCCTTGAGGAGAAACGATTATTTTTAAAGCATCTTGATATCCATCTATTGCCGTTAAAGCAGAGTAAACAGGCTGAACACTAAGCACCATTCCTGCTCCACCACCGTATGGATAATCATCTACTTTTTTATGTTTTGAATCAGTGAATTCTCTGAAATCAATAACATTGATTTCAACCAATTCATTTTTAATAGCTCTTGCCATTATTGATTCTGTTATGAACCCATGAAACATGTTTGGAAATAAGGTTAGAACATCTATCCTCATAACAATCCCTCCATTTCATGGATGTAAATTTTTCTGTTTTCTTTATCTACTTCTTTAATGAAGTGTTTTAAAAAAGGAACTAGGGCTTGTTTTTTATGCTCTCTTCTAACAACAAGCATTTCACCTTGAGGTAATTCTCTTACTTCAAATACAACACCTTCAAGTTTATCTGAATATACTTCCATTCCAATCAACTCATCAAAGTAAAACTCATCATCTGGTAATTCGTGTTTTTGATCACTGGTCATGAATAAGCCTGACCCTTTGTATTTTTCAACTTCATTTATATGATTGAATTCTTCAAAATCAATGTGTTCTACTGTTTTTACTGATCTGAAATTCTTTACGGTAACTTTAATATATTCATCCTTAAAATAGATATAAAGGGTATTACCTTTTTTATATCGTTCATTTTTAAAGTCTGTGAATGATTTTACCTTTAAAGTACCTTTTAGTCCGTGTGTATTTGCTACTACACCAATTTTGATTTTTTCCATATTCTCACCTATTTACTAAACATTATTGTTTCACTTTGGAACAAGCGATTTAAGATGTATATAAATATACTAACATAAACCAAACTAGAAATGATTGTTAATAAGAAATGTATTCCAACCACTTCAAATGATAAAATTGCAATAATCATATTAACACTACTATATACAGGAATCAAATACGTTATCAAATCCGTGCTTCCTTCTCCACTAAACATTGTAGAGATACCGATCATCACACTTATAAAGTAGAACGGTAAGATTAGAGTAGATGCTTCTTTTATTGTTTTAGCATATGCACTTATAACACTTATTAATCCAACAATGACAAGTACTGTTACAAATATTATACCTAGAAGCATTAAATATTCATTTATAGAATAAATACTATAAACAGGAGTATTTCCTTCTAGTTGTCCTCCAAGAAGTTTCGGTAACGATAAGATAATACCAATAAAACTTGATATGGCACTCATCAATGATATAACGCTTAAACTCATTACTTTACCAATAGCAATTTCACTTCTTTTAACAGGTGTAACTAACAGTGTTGCGATAGTACCACGTTCTTTTTCACCAGCTATACTATCTGGTCCAATACTCATTGCACCACTAAATAAAAACATAATAATAAGCATAGGTAGTAACATACTTAATCCTTGTCCGATCCCTTTGTTTTCATATTGAACAACAAATGGTAATCCATCATTTGATGCATTAAATGTCGCTATATCATAAGGCTCTCCATAACGATCAGGGTCTGTTGCCTGAGCATGAAAGAAGCTATTTAAATATCCGTAGAACTGTCCTAGCGAGTGTTCACTATAACGCTCTCCAGGATTAAAATACACATCCAAATTCGGTAATGTATATATTGGATTTTCATAATCATTCAAGGTTGTCATGAAGTCTTCATCAAAAAGAATAACCAAATCAATATCGCCTTCTTTTAGCATTGACATCACGCTATCAATATCTGTGTCTCCTATATCGTGCATTTCAGGGTTTGCAAGTATTTCCTGATTCATATATAATCTGAAATCCTGTGGCATGTTTTCAGTATAAACAATCATTTTATGACTGTCCATTTCGTCTGAATTATTATTGATTGCACCACCCATTGCTGTGTACATTAAATATATAGCTAATCCAGGTAGTAAAATTGTAGTAAAGATTAACCTTTTGTCACTCATTACTCTATAAAACTCTTTTTTGAATATTGTTAGAATATTCTTCATTATAATTCACCTCTAAGTTCTTCATCTTGAATCAACTTAAAGAATAACTCTTCTAAGTTCTCTTCTTTATTTTCTGATAATACTGTATTTAATTCATCGCACACTTTCATTTGCCCATTTATAATGATTCCAACTCTATCACATAACTTTTCAACAACGCTTAAAATATGCGTTGATAGGATAACTGTTTTCCCCTGATCTTTCAAACTCAATAAATAGTCTGTTACTGAACGTGCAGTTAACACATCTAGACCATTTGTTGGTTCATCAAATATGACGAATTTTGGATCATGAACTAAACTAATAGCGATACTAGTTTTTTGTTTCATACCTGTTGATAAATCTCCGACTTTTACTTCTTGGAATTTATCAATGCCAAAGCGAGAAAACAATGATTGTCTTCTTCTCTCTATTTCATCATCTTCAATTCCGTGTAATCTACCAAAGTATGTGAATAAATAGTTTGGTGTAAAGTGGTCTTCAAGTTTCAATTCACTTGTTAGAAACCCTATTTTACCTCTTACATCAAAGCTTTCATCTACTACACTACTTCCACCAACAAAAACATCACCTTCATCAGGTTTAATAAGTGTTGAAATGATTCGTAAGCATGTAGTTTTTCCTGCCCCATTAGGACCAAGTAAACCGAAAATCTCACCAGGATATGCAGTAAATGACAAATCGTTTACCGCAATCTTTGATTTTGCATCAGTTTTTTCTAGTTTTCTTTGTTTCTTACTTAGTTTAAATGTCTTAGTGATATTTTTTATTTCTAATGTATTCATTTTATTCCTCCAAAAGTAATCCCATTTGTCGTAAATCTATATATTTGTCATCAACAAAGAAACCATCTTTTCTTATGCCTTCTGTTTTGAATCCATATTTCTCATATAGATGTATTGCACCTGGGTTATCATCACGTACTTCTAATTCTATTTTATGTTTCTTCAATAGTTTTGCTTTTATAATTATTTCTTTCATTAGGAAAGATCCTATACCCATGTTGTTGTAATCTTGTAATACTGAGATACCAAAAGATACTTTATGTTTTAATCTACTCAATGAACTACCATGTATTCCCGCAGTAGCTATTAAAAGGTCATTGTGAAAGACTAAAAACATTGATTCATCATTGCTTTTTAGTACTCTTTGTATAAAGTTCTCTTCTTGTTCGATTGTCATTGTGAACTCGTGTGGTTCTCTAGTCAAGTTTTTTGATTCCTTATTCACTTTTTCGAAGTATTTGAGTAGTTGTGAAGCATCTTTAATAATAGGTTCTCTTATCTCTATTTTCAAGCCATTAGGTAAAATGTTTTTCATCCGTCCACCTCCTAGATAAATTATACTACAAATACCAATATAATTAAATACGGATTTACGTCATATATGTCTTATATCTAGATAAACAAAAAAAGACCAGAATTGGTCTTTTTTTTAAAATGAATCAATATTTATTGTAATTTTCTTACCTTCTCTTGAAGCGCTCGCATATGCGATTGTTCTAATAGCGTTAGCTATTCGTCCGTTCTTTCCTATTACTCTTCCAAGATCTTCTTGGTTTACCATAATTTGGATAGTAAGCATTTCTGCATCTTCTGAAAATTTTTCAACTGATAAATCATCAGGATTTACAACTAATGGCTTCACAAGATCTGTAATTAGTTTCTCATAATTAACTGCCATGATTGCCACTTAGTTTTCTTTTTTGTTGATTCCGGCTGTTTTGAATAAGTTTTTAACTGTATCAGTTGGTTTAGCACCTTCTGATAACCATTTGCTTGCTTTTTCTACATTGATTTTGACTTCTGCTGGTTCAGTAGTTGGATTGTAAGTACCGATAATTTCTAAGTATCTACCATCTCTTTTTTGTCTTGAATCAGCTGCCACTAATCTATAGAAAGGACGTTTTTTCGAACCGTATCTTTGTAATCTTAATTTTACTGCCATAATTTGTTACCTCCTAAAGTTATTAACCTAATTGAGTATATCACTCTTAATATGTCGTGTCAAGTAATTTTACTGTACATTATAATTCTAGCTGATACTCTTCTGTATCTAACATTGATTCTTCAATTTTTCTAACTAGTTTTATTTCTTTTAATTGCTTAATTTTATCTTCGATTTCATCTTCATTCATATAAAGTACAGCGTACTTCTTTTTCTTTGTGAAGTACATAATAGTCCCAACCTTCTCTATATGCTTAAGTGCTTTGGGGTTTCTAAAGTATACTATTACACTTTTTCTTTTTAACATTAGTTTCTCTCCTTAATGCTTATTAACTAATCCCAGTTCATTGGGATGTTTAATTTTATGCGATATTGTATTTGCGATTTCTTTTGATATATTGTTTAAAACTTTTTGAATTTGTCTCTCACAGTTTTTATACTCTTTTATTATATCATTATTATACAAGTTTTCTTTTGCATCTTTTAACTCTATTTGAACTTTCTTTAAATCCGGATGATGTTTCCCATATTTTGAAACCTCATCGTATTTAGTTTTCACTCTATTGAATACATCTACAAGGGTAGAAATACTTTTTGATTCTTTCATTTGCTTGTTCAGTTCAATCATTCTTATATATATTGGTAGATTCTTTATCTCGTCTACCAAATCATATGTCTTATTCAATAATTCTAGATTCATATTATCACCTATATACAGTATAAGGAAGTTGTGTTTTTTAAGCAAGAAAAAAGACTATTTACTAGTCTCATTTAGTAATTCAATAAATATTTTCTCACTATTTTCAGTACAGGGAGGACATTCAGTCCCGATATTAGTTTTGTCTTGTAAGTCCTTAAATGTTTTGATCCCACTTTTGATTGCATTCTTAATGTCATTTGTTGATACGTTGAAGCATTCGCAAATTACTTTATTTTCCATTATTGCACCTCTTTTTAAGAACAGTTTATCATATAAACTAGTTTAATGTACCATATTCTAATTAGTGACTACTATTTTATAATGTAAGTATATTTCCTACTTTAATTGACTATGTAATGTATTAGATTTATAATTATATTGATATTATATAGAAACGAGTGATTTAGATGAAGAAAATGACAGCAATATTCTCGATTATCTTAACAGTTTTAATCGGTATAACTATATTGAATGTAGAAACTGTACAAGCTGCAGATGAGAATGGTACTATAGTTTATTTTTATAGCCCTGGTTGTTTGGGATGTCAATCCTTAATAGGTGGGAACTTCTACTTAGAAGATAATGAAAATGGTGAGTATGATAAAACTCATCAAGACTATAATGAAGATGATGATTACATTAAAAAAATCAAAGATGAAGGAATTCATATTATTTATATAAATGTCGATTTAGTTGGAGAAGCATATATTATTCCAGATAATGTTGTGTTTGACGGAGATACACCAACAATCGGTGACTTACAATTTCAGTTTAATGAAAGATATGAGGTTCCAAGTGAAAAGAGATTTACACCAATAATGTATGCTGGTGATCAATATTTTTATGATCACGAAATTATTGAAGCATTCGATGGTGAAACAAACGAATTATTTGAAAAAGCAAAAATGGATTTATTAGAAGTAAATGTAACAGCTGGAGAAAACTGGCAAAATATTCAGGGATTCTTTGGATTTCTTGGTGTATTAGGTGCAGGGTTCTTAGATGGATTTAATCCTTGTGCGATAGCGTTGTTGTTAATGTTTATATCATTGGTTGGATTCACAGAAAACAAACGTGTTTTAATCGCTGTAAGTATTACATATATAACTACAATGTTCTTAACCTATTTCTTAATTGGTGTTGGAGTATTAAGTGTCCTTGAGAAATTCTCTCAATCTTCTGGACTAGCAGAGATTGTATCCTGGGTTATATTTATCCTCGTTAGTATATTCTTTATAGCCAATATGTATGATTTTATTGTCAGTAAAAAAGAAGAGTATGGTAAAGTGAAAAATCAACTACCAAAATGGATCAAAAGAATGAATAGAAGAATTATGGGAACCTTCGCAAAAGCAATGAATACAGAAGGTGAAAAAGGAAACTTACTTAGAGTTATTGGACTTACATTTGTGTTAGGTTTGGTAATGAGTTTAACTGAATTTTTATGTACCGGTCAAATATACTTGGGTATCCTAGATGGTGTAAGATACTTTAAATCTTTTTATGGATATATTGCCCTGTTTGCATATAACTTAATGTTCGTTCTACCTATGATTGTAATCGCAATTTTTGCAATAAAAAGCGAAAGTATAATGGGTGTCAGCAATTGGATTAGAGAACATTTACATATTATAAAACTATTTAATGCATTACTATTCTTAGCGATAGCAGTATTTTACGCATTTAGATTATTCGGATAGGTGATGAAGTATGAAACAAAAAGTAATAATTAGAAATGGTGAAGATGTTGTTTACAGTGGTAAACTGCAAGATCTGCCTTTAAAACATGAATACATAATTCAAAGAAGTATAGAATTGTTTGATGATGATGATCCATGTATTATCCATCAATCATACGTTGTAAAAGATTTCGCAGATAAATTATTGGATGTTCTAGAAAAGACTACAAGATTAAGCATGGGCGATAATTACAAGTTATACGCAAATTTAAAACTAGGTAATATAAAGGATTTAACTATAGAGTTATTGGGGTGATTTTGATGAAGGTCTATTTAGACAACGCATCAACTACTAATGTTAGCAAAGAGGTCTATGAAGCAATGAAACCTTATTTCAAAAAGGAATATGGTAATCCTTCAAGCCTTCACAACAAAGGAATAAGCAATCGAAAAGTAATAAATACATCTCGCAAAACTATTGCGAGTTTATTGCATTGTAATCATAGGGAGATCCACTTTACAAGTTGTGGTTCTGAATCGATAAACTGGGCATTGAAAGGTCTTGCTTTTAGTAACAATATAAAAGGTGAGATAATCACTACAAAAGTAGAACACCACGCAACACTTCACACAGTTGAATTCTTAGAAAAAATGGGATACATTATCCATTATTTAGATGTAGATAATGAAGGTTTCATCAACATAGAGCAACTAAAAGAATTAGTTAATGATAATACCTTGGTGGTTTCTATCTTAATGGCAAACAATGAGATTGGTACAATTCAAAATATGTCAGAAATCGCTGATATTTGTTCTGAAGCTTCAACATATCTTCATGTAGATGCTGTTCAAGTTGCATGTCATAAAGACCTAGACCTAACTGAGTTGAACGCAGACCTTGTCAGTTTCAGTGGACACAAGTTTCAAGCACCTAAGGGTATAGGGATGTTGTACATTAAAAAAGGTACAAAAATAGAAAACCTTATACATGGTGGTCAGCAAGAACAAGACCATCGTGCTGGTACTGAAAATGTACCATATATAATAGGTATTACAAAAGCATTAGAGATTGGTGTAAATCAATTAGGAATGTACGAGGAATCACTTAATAAATACGCAAACTATTTCTTAAAAGAACTAGATAACGCAAAGATTGAATACATTCTAAATGGTCCTCCAATTGGAATTGATAGACTTCCAGGAAATCTTAACCTGAGTTTCAAAGACTTAGATGGAAGTGATATCACATACTACCTTAACAAAAATGGAATCTATGTTTCTACAGGAAGTGCTTGTGATAGTGAAAGCATCGAAGCATCTCATGTTCTTCAAGCGATAAATGTTCCAAAAAATTATATTGATGCTTCCCTTAGGTTCTCTATCGGTATTCAAACATCATTTGATGAAGTTAAATATGCAGTTGGTAAGCTAATTGAAATAATAAATGAGTTAAAATAAAAAGACTATTCAAATAGTCTTTTTTTATTTTCATCTACTTCTTCATATCTTCTAACTTCAAGATCACCAAGTTCTATATCTCCAATTGATACTCTTTTAAGATAGGTAACTTCACTTCCACAATGTTCAACCATTCTTTTTACTTGATGGAATTTTCCTTCTTTGATTGATAAGAAGAATGATTTTTCATCAATTGCCTCAACCATTGGTGGGTGTGGAGTATATGGAAAATCTTTCCCATCCAATAATTCCATTGGTTCTAATAGTTTATTGATATCAAACGTCTTTTCTACCTCAACAAGATACTTCTTAAAAATATTCTTGTTTGGTGAAATAATATTATGTAGTAATGAACCCTTATTTGTTAAAAGTATTAAACCTTCTGTATCTATGTCTAATCTTCCAGCAATATGAAGATCAAATCTAGAGTATGGTTCACTAATTAAATCAAAAATGGTTTTATGCAGTTTATCATGATTTGCACTAACATATCCTTTTGGCTTATGAAGTTTCAACAATACTGAATCATTGTAATACACTTCATTGTCATCAAAAACAACTTTGTCCTTCATAGGATCTATTTTGATTGATGGGTCTTTGTTTACTTCTTCATTTACTATACAGTATCCCTTTTTAATTGCTTTAGAAACATCTTTTCTGCTTCCGTATTTTAAATTACTTAAAAATCTATCTAGTCTCATTTTATTCTCCTACATAAGAAGCAAAGAGTTTCCGATTCGGCAAAATCTTTATTTCCCATGGTATCACTAAATACTTCCATGATTTCGAAGTTGTTATCTTTTAGTAATACATCCATTTCTTTTATATTATAACACTTATCGTAATTAAAGAACTCTTTTTTTGATTTTCCATCAATTACAATGTGTCTCATTACTAATCTCAATTGGTCATACAATACTGTTTGTTCCAATATATCTGCTTTTCCTTCTATAAAAAAGCCGTTTACCTCACTTCTCCTTGAATATGATTCTGACTGACCTTCAAAGAAGTGGTCACTCATTACATCGAACAAGAATAATCCATTATCCTTAAGAGACTCAGATATATTCTTTAAAGTGTGGACTTGAGCATAAGGGGATAGTGCACCAAAATCACAATAAATCATTTGAATGAAATCGACCTTAGTTTTTAAATGATCTTTGGTATAATCCAACACTTGATAATTAATCTTTGTATTTCGTTTCTTCGCATACTCAATTGAGTTTTTAGATATATCTATTCCATAAACCTCATATCCTTTAGTATCAAGAATATTTGTATATAATCCTGGCCCACATCCAAAGTCTGCGATTTTGGATTGCTTACCAACTAGAGTTTCTATGAAATCACATGTTTTTTTAATTGTTTTTGGTAATCTTGATGCTAGATTATTATTTTGATCCAAATGAGCTTCTAGCAACTTCTTGCTGATATATGGATCTGTCCAAAACTCTATTGTACTTGTTTTACTATATGGAGTAATCATTATATCACCTCATTTTAAGTATAACACAATAAAAAAGACCTTGTTAGGTCTTTCCTATTGCAATTTCTTAATAGTGTTGTATATTGAGTAACCTGATACTTTCAAAAAATCCCTGTCAATTTTTTTCTCTAAAGATACACTGTTTACAATCTTACGATATACATTGTACTTTTTTAGTACCAAGCCCTTATCAATCTTCTGTTTTTCGTTGATGTCTTCTATTAATGATAAAAATTCAATTATAATTACTACTTCTTCTTGGTTAAATAGTTCAAAATCAATTGGGTAAGTATACATTACAGTTCTCCGAATGAAATACCAATCGCTTTAGCTGCTTGTACGTATTGTCCTTCTGGATCTACTGTTTTTCCTCCACCTTTTGATGTTTCTCCAACTGCTCCCCCACCAACTACTTCTTCTAATGGGATTGAAGTTATCTTACGTCCTTTTAATTGGACCATTCTTCCAGCTCCACCGTTCATTAATAAATCAACAGCGTTCACACCGAATAATAATCCTAATGCTCTATCAAACTGGCTAGTAATTCCTCCACGTTGAATATATGCTAAATTCGTATAACGAACTTCATGTTCTGGAATTAATTTTTGAAGTTGATTGGTAATTACTTGCCCAACCCCTCCAAAACGTACACTATCTGCAGAGTCTTCAACTAATTCTCTAATTGTTTGTTCTCCACCTTGTTCTTTTGCTCCTTCACTAACAACAATGATAGTAAAGTTTCTACCAAATGCATCACGCTCACGTACTTTTTCAACTACAGCGTTTATGTCATAAGGAATCTCAGGTAATAAGATAACATCAGCAGAACCTGCTAATCCACCTTCTAAAGCTAACCAACCACTATTACGTCCCATTACTTCAACAACCATTACTCTATCATGAGAGAATGCAGTTGTATGGATTTTATCTAATGCATCAGTGATTGTTTCTAAAGATGTATTGTATCCGAATGTCACATCTGTAGCTGGTAAGTCATTATCAATAGTTTTTGGTACTCCAACAACTGGAACACCTTTTCTATAGAAATCTCTAGCACTAGTTAAAGTACCGTCTCCACCAATTACTATCAATGCGTCAACACCTAGTCTTTTCATGTTTTTTACTGCTTCGTCACTTACGTCTTTGTATTCAATTGTACCGTCTTGTTTTACACTTCTGTAATTAAATAGATTATCTTTATTTGAAGATTTCAAGATTGTTCCACCTTCATGCATAATCCCTGATACAGATTTTAAACCAAGAGGTCTATGTGTATTACTGATTAGTCCGTGATATCCCTTAGTAAATCCTACTACTTCAACACCGTATTTCTTAACAGCAGCTTTTGTTATACCGTTAATTACAGCATTTAATCCCGAGCAGTCCCCACCACCAGTTATGATACCGATTTTTCTAATTTTATTCATAAAATATATACCTCCGTTTTAATGTCATATTTATTATACGTGAGTTTGTAGCAATAGTAAACTAATTTACTAGCACTGAAAACGTTTTACTTTCACATAAATACTGACTTCTTTCATTTTTATATATGTTAGGTTAGTGATATAATGTATTTGAGGTGATATTATGCTTACAATGAAAGACATAATCCGTGAAGGTCACGAGACATTATTATTAAAAGCAAAAAAAGTTGAATTACCATTATCAGCAGAAGATAAAGAAACATTAAAACTAATGATGGAGTTCTTAGTTAATTCACAAATCCCTGAGATATCAGAGGAATATGAATTAAGACCAGGTGTTGGTTTAGCTGCACCACAAATCAATATTTCTAAGCAAATGATTGCTATCCTGACAATGGATGAAAAAAATGAGAAATTATATAAAATGATTCTAGTGAATCCTAGAATAATTTCACATAGTGTACAAAAACAATATTTACCAGGTGGTGAAGGATGTTTAAGTGTCGATAGAGACGTTGAAGGACTTGTTTTAAGACATAAAAAAATAACAATTAGAGCTCATGCTTATAATCCAGATACTGAGGAACTAGCACCAATTGAATTCAAAGTAAAAGGATTTGTATCAATAGTACTACAACATGAGATTGATCATCTTAACGGAATACTATTTCCAACAATACTCGCAGACGAACCGGGTGAAGCAACACCTGTAGAATTCATTACAGAAATTGAAGAAGAAATCGAAGAAATCTAGGAGGATTTTATGAAATTATTTATCGATACAGCAAATGTAGAACATATTAAAGAAATGGCTGAATTAGGAATCATCGCAGGAGTTACTACAAATCCAACATTGATCGCAAAAGAAGGAAGAGATTTCAATGAAGTAATCAAAGAAATAACTTCTATTGTTGACGGTCCTATTAGTGGTGAAGTAATAAGTTTAGAATCAGATGGTATGATAAAAGAAGGAATTGAGATTAGTAAAATACATCCTAATATGGTTGTTAAAATCCCTTTAACTCAAGCCGGACTAAAAGCGACTTCAGAATTAACAAAACTAGGAATTAAAACGAATGTAACGCTTATATTTAGTGCCAATCAAGCGTTACTAGCTGCAACTGCAGGTGCAACTTATGTATCACCATTTGTAGGTAGATTAGAAGATACCCTACATGATGGGATTGAAGTTGTAAGTGATATAAGAGAAATATTCGATATTTACGATTTTGATACAGAAATTATATCAGCATCAATTAGATCACCTAAGCAATTAGCAGATAGTGCTTTAGTAGGTGCTCATATCGCTACAGTGCCTTATACAGTTTTAAAGAAAGCAATGGTTCATCCGTTAACTGATAAAGGGATCGAAGCATTCATGTCTGACTGGAATAAAGTATTTGGAGACAAAAAATAAAAGGACTCTTATGAGTCCTTTTTTTATATGTTAAGCAATTTATTTCTTATAAAGTTTCTCTGCTAATCTAACATTCCAAGCTGCAATTTGAACTTGTAGAGTATAAGCAAGTGCAATAAGCAATGTGATTTCGAATGACTTAAATGCACTAAGTGCAATTGCCAGTGCAACACTTAAACTTCTAACAAGCGTTCCATTTGATAATGCAATACCATCTTCTCTATTGAAAAATAATTTTGCTATTCCGAGTGACACAACAACAAATGAAATATACATCAGAATAAGTGGTACTAAGATATCTATCAATATTGCTGGATTCTGAATCAACTTATCGGCTTTCAAGCTCATAGCCACAAATATGATCAAAACAACACCAAGTATACTTACAAGTGGAAACTTAGGTTTAATCTTTGTGTTAAATACCTCTTCAGTATATCTTCTCTTTAAAATTATTTGTGTTAGATATGCTGCGATAAGTGGTAACAAAATCACTACAATTATTTGAATAAATATTTTTAGCATAGGTACATTAACTGCTTCACCTAAAAATAATGTAATGTATAACGGAGATAAAACTGCACCCATCAATAATCCAATCACAACCATTTTAATTGCGGCATTTACATTTCCTTTTGCCATAACTGTCCAACTTATTGTCATACCCGAAGTTGGTAATAGCCCGATAATCAATAATCCTAATCTTAGAAAAGGTTCTTCTCTAAAGAACAACAGACCCAATCCAAATGTAATTAATGGAAATATAATGAAATTAATGATTTGTGTCGTAACTTGCAACTTCACATTCATTTTCCCAAAGATAGACCCTAGATTCAATGTAACCATCATTGGATAAACAAGTACAAACGTTAGTGGTAAGATAGTTACACTAAGAAATGAGAGATCGATATTCGCCCCAATCAAAACTCCTAATGACATTGCAATCAATATAGATATTATTAGATTTTTTTTAATCCATTTTAGTATGTTCCAAAACATGTTATCACTCCTAATCAATGCTATTATATCAAATAGTTTGTACACAAACAATACATTTGCAAATTATAATAAAAAAAGTCATAAGAATATGACTTTTTATTTAAACATTTTTGCAAGTTCACCACCGAATAATGGTATGAAACCAAGTCCGAATGCTAGTAAATAATGAAGAGGTTCAATTGAAACGTTTGTATGGAATAATGTGTTTACTCCAGGGACAAATAACACTACTGCCAATAATGCAAATCCAAATATCGTAGAATAGTTAATTAACTTGTTCTCAAATATTTTCATTTTAAATATTGTTAGGTGTTCTGATCTAGCACTATAAGTACGAAGTAGTTCACCTGTAATAATAGTTATAAATGCAAATGTAGTACCGATATCTGTTACCGTACCAAACACTGTATTTGGACTTACAATGTAGTTCCCAATATAGAATGAAAGTAATACTGCACCAGCTAAGAACACTGATTGGAATCCAATTGCAATCCCCATCTTTTTATCAACAATATTTGCTTTTGGATCTATCGGAGGATTATCCATGATACCCTCTTCTTTTTGTTCAAGACCAAGTGCAAATGCAGGGAAACTATCTGTTACTAAATTTATCCATAATATTTGAATTGGAATAAGTGGACTACCCATCCCAAACAACATTGCTACAAATATAAGTAATACTTCCCCAACATTACAAGATACTAAATACCCAACGAATTTCCTTATATTACTAAATATAACTCTACCTTCTTCTACTGCTTCAACAATTGTAGTAAAGTTATCATCCATTAAGACCATGTTTGCTGCTTCTTTGGAAACATCTGTACCAGTGATTCCCATCGCAACACCTATGTTTGCTTGCTTTAAGGCAGGTGCATCATTGACACCATCACCAGTCATACTAGTAATCTCACCAGTTTCTTGAAGTGCTTTAACAATCATAACTTTATGATTTGGAGAAACTCTTGCAAATACATTGGTTATTTTTACCATATCAAGCAATTCAGGGTAACTTAAATCATTAAGCTCTTCCCCTGATAATGCATTTTCTCCGTCTTTTAATATTCCTAATTCTTTACCTATTGCAGTTGCAGTAATCTTATGATCACCTGTGATCATAACAACACGCATTCCTGCTTTATGACAGATCTTAATTGCCTCTTTTACTTCTTCTCTTGGTGGATCAATTATACCAACTAGACCAGTAAATATCAGATCTGTTTCTTCGTCTTTCAATTCTCCATACTCATCTAATTTCTTATAGGCAAACCCAAGTACTCTTAGAGCATTTCTTGCCATACCTTGATTAGCAAGTTCAATCGTTTTAACGAATTTGTCATCCATGTTGTGAACTTCACCATCTAGTAAATAATACTTACACGCTTTAAGTAATTGATCTGGTGCACCTTTGGTTAGTAAATGTTTTTCTGAATTGATGGTGTGAAGTGTAGACATAAGCTTACGATCACTATCAAATGGAAATTCATCTACTCTTGGAAAATCTTTATTCATTTTATTTTGTAGCATTTTATTTTTTGCTGCCAATGTAACCAATGCCAACTCTGTAGGATCACCAATCAATGAATCTTTTGTAATAGAAGAATCATTACATAGTACTCCTATTTGAATAAGTTTATCTATATTTCCGCTTTCACCTATTATCTCGCCATCGAAATTGTAACCTGTACCTGTAACTTCAATGATTTTATTATTGTCAAACAATCTAGTTACAACCATTTTATTTTGTGTCAATGTCCCAGTTTTATCTGAAGATATAACTGTTGTAGAGCCTAAAGTCTCTACTGCGCTTAATTCTTTCACAATGGCATTCTTATTTGCCATCTTTCTCATCCCAAGAGCTAATACCACCGTTATTACAGTAGGCAATCCTTCAGGAATTGCAGCAACAGCTAAACTAACACTTATAAGGAATAAATCTAGTATATCAAATCCCCATAGAAGTCCAACACCAAATATCATCACAACAACAACAATACTTATCGTACCAAGTAGTTTACCCAGCTTGTCAATTTTCTTTTGTAGAGGAGTCATTTCATCGTCCACTTCATTCAATAATGATGCGATATTTCCAATTTCAGTCTCCATACCTGTATGGCTTACTACACCATATCCACGACCATATGTTACTATCGTTGACATATACCCCATATTTAGTCTATCTCCAATTGGAGTTTGCTTTTTTAGTTCTAATCTACAATCTTTGTCAACTGGAATAGACTCTCCAGTTAAAGCAGATTCATCAATTTTTAGATTAATTGTCTCAATCAATCTAATATCCGCAGGAATATAATCTCCAGCTTCAATAAGAATAATATCACCAGGTACCAGTTCTTTTGAGTCTATGTTTTCTAGTTGTCCATTTCTAAGAACCTTAGCACTTGGAGCACTCATATCTTTTAATGCTGCAACTGCACTAGTCGCTTTTCTTTCTTGAAACACACTTAAGCTTACATTTAAAACAACAATCGCAATAATAAATAAACCATCTGTTAAATGCCCACTTGCTATAATGCTAATAATTGCTGCTACTATCAATAATATATTTAAGAATTGTGTTAATTCTCCAACTATCATATGCAATAAGGTTTCTCCACCTTTTTCTTCAAGATGATTCTCACCATATTTTTCTCTTTGCTCAATAACTTGCTCTGTTGATAATCCGGTTGATCTATCAACGTGAAATGTTTCTAATACTTCTTCTATGTTTTTATCGTAACCATTCATTACTTTCACTCCTTCACATTGTCCTTATTATTATACTTGGTTTTTATTGTTTTAACAAGCGTCATATATGTCCATAAAAAAAGCGCAAAATGCGCTATTTTTTTCTAATAAAAAATCTTGGTACTGTATTCATTACTTCTTGATAATCTGGTTTATTGCTTAGAAGCTTTTTCTCCATCGCAGGGACACTATAGAAATTAAATAATATCAACATTCCTACCACTCCTATTAATGCGCTTAGATAGAAACCAGCAGCTAAACTTGAAACATAAACTCCAACCCAGAAGAGAACCTCTCCAAAATAATTAGGATGTCTAGAATACTTCCATAATCCAGAACTGATAGAACTGTTTGAGTTGTACTTTTTGAATGCTCTTCTCTGCATATCACTGAAGAACTGTATCATTGCTGCAAACAGCATAATCACTACTCCAATATAAAGATATACTCCATATATAACACCATTCATCAATAAAACATATGCAGGATAAATACTAATGAATACAATCATTGTTGGAAATAGATGAATACCAAAAAAACTAACTATCCAGTACAGTTTTCCAAATTGGTTCCTGAATCCAACATATCTGAAATCTTCATGTGTAAATCCTTTAAAATCAATCCACCAATTCCTAGTAAGTCTAAATGCCCAAAAGAAAACACCAAAGAATAATACACTTGTCTCTAAATTAAAACTAGATAAGCTTGATATCCAAACATAAAGTATAATCGGAGGCACAATGCTCCAATATGGATCATATAAACTAGAGTTGTTTAGTACGATACTAAACATAAATATGAATAGTGTAAATACAATATCACCAATCAACGTCGAAACCAATAAAGTTTCACCTTGCTCAATCATTGCATTTGTAGATATAAAGAATAGAATAATACCAATAACATAAATACCAACAGTAATTGCTAGTGATTTACTCCTGTTCATCGTTTTTCACTAACAAACAAGTAATGCCATGGAATATGAATACTACCAAGAATCCGACTAAGACCATAACAATTGTGTATAATATAGGACTAATGTCTAATATAAATTTGAATGGTGAACCAGTACCTTCACGTAAAAGCATATAATCTTGTTTGAAAATCATATTCACAATCATAGCCATAACCATAAATATAAATGTAACTATAAATGCTTCTTTAATTTTTATAAGTTTGATTCTATAAAATCCACTTCTTAATATATATACCGGTCCAAAAATCATTAAACCATGATATACAAAGCTTAAATATGGTAAGAAATTATCTTTTGATAATGTCCAAGTTAACTCTCCACCTATAATATTTGAAGGATAAAGTAAAGCAATCAAACCACCAAATAATACAGTTGCATATGCAGCTGGTAAAACGAATTGAATCACCTTTGGATTTTTCGCAAATGCTAATATTGGAAATAGATATAAAGGTAAACTACATAAGTGGAACGGCAAGTGATTCATTGGATAACTGCCATTGTCGATTGAAATATAAATAAGTTTTATTGCTTCTAATCCAAGTAAACCAAATGTAACAACTAAAATCACAATCCTAAATGGAGCTTTCTTTTTCTCAATAA
>NZ_CEXEES010000004.1:0-55665 GCF_982632705.1 Candidatus Izemoplasma sp.
GTCTCCAACACCGTCTACGGGAGTTCGATCCTCTCCGCCCCTGCCATTAAATAAAATAAAGAAGCCAAAATTGGCTTCTTTTTTATTTTAACTTTAGAATATCTGATAATGTTGATTCTCTAAACTCTACATTGAAGTGTTTGTTGAAATTTTTGATAACATTGTCTTTTACTTCTTCGATATTTGTTTCTCCGGTGAAGTCTTTCATTGAGCTTATATTGTAGTCTGTAATGCCACAAGGGTTAATTAGGTTAAAATAGTCCTTGTCTACGTTCACATTGAATGCTAGGCCATGATATACAATAAACTTCTTTGCTCTAACACCAATTGCACATACTTTAGTATCTTCAATCCATACACCAGGGAATTCTTCTTTATTATATGCTTCGATGTTATAGTCATCTAATGTTGAGATAATAACATCTTCTAACTTATGCATATATTCACTAAGTTTGAGTTTGAAATTTCTAAATCTTAAAATAGGATATGCTACTATTTGTCCTGGACCATGAAATGTTATATCTCCACCACGGTCAGATTTATATAGTTCGACACCCTTCTTTTTTAAGTATTCTTCACTAACGAGTAAGTTTTGTTCTTCTGTACGGATACCCATTGTTAAAACAGGAGTGTGTTCTAAAATAAGTAATGCCCCGTCAATTAAATTGTGATCCACTAAATCAAATAGTTTCATTTGAATTTCTAATGCTTCTTGATAGGGGATTTTTCTCTTGATTTTGATTACCTTAAAGTTCATATTATCACCGATTGTATTATAGCATATCAAAACCTTAATTCAATAGTAAGAACATAACTGAATGATACAATGTTGATTATAGGAGTGAAGTTTAAAAGCATTGTTGAAAGAAAGTAATATCTATTGGTTCTACCATAAATTTATAGGTCTCCAACATCTTCTATAGGAGTTCGTTCCTCTCTTATCGCCCCTTCTATTTAAAAGGTTGTAGGTAAGACAATTGTCTTACCTTTTTGCATGTCCTAATCTTCTTGTAAATTTAAGTAATAGAAAAACCCACATTATGAATGTGGGTTTTATTTAAATACTTAGGTTTGTTCAACTAATTGAGATTCATTGAATCGAAATCTATAATGCGAAATATAGTACAACATATTCATAGTTCCAAATACTAAACTAAAGAATGATAAGATATATACTGGGAATCGTTTAAATACCGACCCAACGTTTTTAGGTATCTCATAAATAAACCAATAGTTGGTTCCTAAGATTGAATTGATCCAGTAAACGACAACACCTAATGCTAAAACAACACCGTATATCTCTAGTAACTTTTTATAATTTACAACTCTATATCCATAAGCTTTGTAGTAATAAAGCGGTACAACAAGAATTAATACATGTAGTAAGATAAAATGATAATATCTAAAACTTAAATAAGTGTATCCTAAACTATTAGGGAATGTTAATGCCATTACACCACCTAAGACACCAAAGAAGAATGCATATTGAAATACTCTTTTAGAATTTGTGAACAATAACACTATACAAAGCATAGTTGCCATGCTACTTAAATGTAGTGGTATTGAAGTTCTTGGATAAGTCCAATTATGTATATGATAGCCAACTTCTAATACAATTAATAGTATCGCTATATATATTTTGAGTTTCTTTTCCATTGGATGCTCTTTTATCTTTTGTGCAAAAAGTAATGTTAATACAATAGCTGCTACTGCACATATAAATAATAGTAAATGATGTCCTGTAAACATCGTTGCTGCTTTGTTAAAATCTATGTCGTGACCAAAAAACTTATTAAATGACATACAACCGCCCCCTTCAAAACATAATATATTTTAACACATATTTTACTAACATTTACAATAAATGTGTTTAGTTTCATTTAACTTCTTTATCAACTTTAGTTTCTGGGTACTTTTTTTGATTGTATATATGAATATAAGAGCTCTAAACTGTATTTTTAGGTTTTCATTTGATATAATTTATATTATGTTGATAGTAATTTTATATAAGGTATCATCATTATAAATATTTAAAGGAGTGAAGTAATGGTTATATACGATAAGTATTATAAGGAAGAGAATTATTTTGGAAAAGCATACAAGCAATTGATTGAGTTCTTTGAACAATATAAGCATAAAGGAACAGTTTTAGATCTAGGTTGTGGACAAGGGAGAGACAGTATTGAGTTGGCAAAACTTGGATACACTGTAACAGGAGTCGACATTTCTAAAGTTGGAATCAATCAAATGATTGAGAAAGCAGATTCTTTATATTTAAACATTACTGGAATTGCTGCCGATATATATGAGTTTAATAAGATAGGTGAATTCGATATAGTATTATTAGATTCAATGCTTCATTTCTATAAAAACGATAAGAAAAAAGAAACTGATTTCCTTGAGGGTATCCTTTTACAAATGAATCAAGGTAGCATACTTTGCAATTTATTAATGAAATCAAAATCCAATGAGAAATACCTAAAATCAATTATCAACAATTCTCGTTTTTCATTTGATGTTCTGTTTGATGATTATGCAGAATATCCTGAAGCAAATTGTGAGTATCACATGTTTGTAATCAGGAAATCATAGATGTATAGTTTCAAAGCATATCTAAACAGTAATAAAACAAAAGAAGCCATCAAGGCTTCTTTTCTTATGTGTTATTCTTCTTTCTATTTGAAAGGTATAAAGGTAGATACATTAATAACATAAGTGCAGCTGCTAAAGAACAAAAGATTATTTGATACAACAATAAACTAGTATCAATTATTGATTGTGCTTCTGCAAGTGGTGGGTGGAATAAGAAAAGCTCATCTGAACCACCAAACTTATGGAATGCATAACCTGATATGAAGGCATATACAGCTAATAATGTCATTGATTTATATAAATCAATTTTAGTAGGTCGGTATCCTAATACAGCAACACCGTATACCGCTAACCAACCAATGCTAGCGTGCGCGCCAAAGAATGTCCAACCACTCCATCTATCAAGACCCCATAAGGTATCAAAGAATAGTATTGTTAGGAATGTACCAAATGCATAGAAGTAAATAATCTTGAATGCTTTCTCTTTTCCGAAAGCAACCGCAAATGTTAATCCATATAAAGACAATGCACAAAGCGGTAATCTAAAAATCGAACCTTTAAGCATTCTGCTTTCGAACACCTTCCATTCAAATAATATAACCAATCCAACTAATATAAATCTAAACACTTTCTCATATTTACTATTCTTAATCTTTGGTGCAAACCACCAAATTAAAACCAATGAAAATATAAAACCAAAAATAATTAAGAAATGAGTTAATCCAAACCAAGGAATAGTATTCCCAATTTCATCACTAAAAAAATTCAATATTATCATCCTCTCTTTTCATTAGGATTATATCATATTTTACTAAAATCAAAAAATGGTAATTTTATGAGAATAATCAACATAATTCATTTTAATGATATAATAAAGAACAGGAGTTGAGTTATATGAAATATAGATTTATGAATTCAAACGATATAGACATTATTCGAGATATGGAAGTTAAGATGAGAATCACAGACCCTGGTGTCTTTAAAGAGTTCAATGATTCTGATTTTACATTGAATTTTCAATCTAGAAACATCGAAGATTTAGAAAACTATGACACCATTTTGGGATTTAAAGATGGTGAGCTGATTGCGAGAATTGATCTAATGTTTGAACAAAGTTTCATGGATTTTAAGAAGGTTGGTTATGTGGACTGGGTTTATGTTATGAAACCATATAGAAGACAAGGTGTTGCAGAGCAACTTTTCAAAGAAGCAGAAAAATATTTTAGAAATCTAGATTGTGTGTTGTATTACCTATTTGTGGCAGAAAACATAGAAGCACAAGGTTTCTATAAAAAAATAGATATTGATATTAATACAATAGAAAGAGCTTCTAAACTAATTAAATAAGCACGCCAGATTAAAACGAACACTTAGATATAAAACATTATGTGCTATAATGTGATGACTTAAATTCGGAGGTATTGTTATGTATACAATAATCTATTTTAGCCCTACAGGAAATACAAAACATTTAGCAGTTAAACTATCAGAATTACTAGAAACGGAAAATGTGTTTCAGTTAGACAAAACTGATTATGATAAAATTGGAGAAAGTGAACACCTTGTCTTGATGTATCCAATTCATGGTTTTAATCCACCAAGAACCGTCAAGAGATTTATCAAATATCTACCAGAGGGCTTGTTTCAAAAAGTTAGTTTATTAGCTATTGGATGTAATGAACTTTGGTTGAATGATGCTGTGTCGTTAAAACTAAGGAAATACTTCAAGAAGATCGGAACTGAAATAGTTGTTGATGAAATTCTTGCAATGCCATTAACATTTGTAATGAAATTTCCTGAAGATGTAAAGAAAAAAACAATAGAAGAAGCTAATAATAAGATAGTAGAATTATCAAAACGAATCAAAGATAACAATGCTTCTACTAGGAAAATCAAGTTAAAATCAAAGGTAATCAATTTTATTGGGAAAGCAGAAAGCCCTGCAGCAAGATTATTTGGATTGGAACTACATGCTAGGAAAACATGTACATCGTGTGGTACATGTTGGAATAACTGTCCTGAGTTGAATATTAAACCAAATAAAAAGAACAAACCAAAGTTTGGGTTCTCTTGTTCAATGTGTATGAGATGTATCTATGATTGCCCTGAAGGATCAATCACACCATACATATCAAAGTTCTTAACAATTAAAGGTGGATATCATCTCGAGGACGAAGAAGGTACCTAGAAATCTTCAATATTCTATATAGAAAAATAAAAAACAAAGGATGATTATAAAATGAGAATTCTATTTCTAGGCGATAGTATAACAGAAGGTGTTCCAGGTGTTTCCTATGTAGATATCATTAAAGAAGAATATCAAAACTGGGATATAGTTAATAGAGGTAAAGGTGGAGACACTGCGCGCAGTTTATATAAACGAATTTTAAAGATGAATGATTTGGAACAGTTTGATAAAATTTTTCTCTTTGTTGGGGTAAACGATGTCTTTGGTAGAATATCAATCCCGTATAAAATAATTAAAGTGATTACTAGGCAAAAATCAGCAAAAACAATTCAACTATTTGAAAGACACTATGAGACATTAATTCAGAAACTTCTAGAAGTAAATAATGATATCGTTGTCATACCACCTTTACTAATAGGTGAAGACTATAATAATCGATGGAACAAGGAAGTAAAAAGTTTAGTGGATATAGTAGGCAAATATGTGAGGCAATACAGTATTTGTTATCTTGATTTATATAATGAGTTTAGGTCTTATATTACTAAGAAATCACCTTCAGACTATTTACCAATGAAAGTGTCAGAGTTATTGAAGGATGTTAAAAGTTTAACTTCAACTGAAATGATTGATTCAAAAAGCAAACAAAGAAAATTGCATCTTACTTTGGACGGTGTACACATAAATAGCAAGGGTGCTAGTATGATTAGCAAGATGATAATAGAGTATATCAATAGGAATAATACGTAGTAAAAAAATAAAGAAGCCAATTAGGCTTCTTTTTCTTTATTTTTATCTTTTCCTACGGCGTCTAAACTCATTTCTTCTTTCTTATAGATCTTAATGAAGTTAGGAGTGTGTTTTGCAAATGATATTATACTAAATGCTGTAACTAGTAATACAGATATATAGTGATAATCAAGTAGTAGGAATATGATTGGGTAAGAGACTATTACAAACAATGTTGCAAGTGCCATGAATTTTGTTCTAAACAGTATGATAGTGAATAGAACTGCCATTCCTAGACTTATAAGTGGAACAATAGCTAAAACCATACCACCAAATGTAGCGGTTCCTTTTCCACCTTTAAACTTCATGTGGAATGGATGCATATGCCCTAAGATTGCACTACAACCAGCTACAAACCAAAATATGTCATTATCATGAAATAAAATCCTTGCGATTATTACTGGTAAAGCCCCTTTGAAAATATCAAGAAAACCAACAATAATTGCATACTTCATTCCAAGCGTTATCGCAATATTGGATGTACCTGGATTTTTTGAATTAACTTTTGAAATATCTATATTTTTAACCCGTTTAGCAGTTATTTTAGCGGGATTAATGGTTCCTATTAAGTATGATACAAGAAATGTAATGAAATAATACATAATATTCCTCCTTTGTATTTATACTAATTATACAAGATAAGGATTTTAATAAAAGAAAAAAGGAGAAATATTCTCCTTTTCTAAAATCGTTTAGTTACAAAGTAACCTTCAACATCTATATTACCTTCTTTGAACGTAATTGTTGTAGGAGACATTGTGTATTTTAACTTGTCCCAAAGATGAATTGCTTCATACTTGTCTTCACTAGACCAAGCTCTAATTTGTTTTACGCCAATTGATTTGAAATGGTTCTCTGTCATTTGTATTAATTTAGTTGCAATGCCTTGGTTTCTATAGTCTGTATGAACTTCAATAACGCTTATGAATGCTTCTTCATCATCTGATAATGGAGGAGTTAGGTCTTTTATATAAGTTGATATAAATCCTATGATCTCATCATCTATTGTTGCAATGAGTGAATAAGCTTTTGGGCCTATCTTCACATGACTAGCTAGTTTTTCATTATACTGTTCTTGGATTCTGACAATGTGAAATCTTTTTGCTTCAATAAATTTTGGACCTTGCATTATATTCTTAATCGCAGTTATTGGAGACTCCTCTTTAATTTTAATGTTTAAGATTATTTTTAGAATTGATATACCTAAAGAAAAATATGTTGTTACTACTAACAATGATAGCAACTCATTTTCAAAGTCAAAACTACCTCCGTAAGTGAAGAGACCAAGCGCTGATAGCAGAAGAAAGATTAGAAATGTTCTAATATAGAACAGCAGCATTAAATGGCTGTATCTCTTATTAACTATTTTTATTACAAAATCAACAACAATCAAGAATGGATACAAAATCGTAAGTGTAAGAATTAACTCGCTACCACCAAAGAAATCATTTGCTGCTGAATATGACAAGAATAGTACAAGGACAATGTTTGCTATCTTGAAGAAGTCGAATAACTTGTATAGCATAATACGATACGCATAATAGAAAACCACAAATAATATAATCAAGTTCATCAGAATACCGAGCATACTATCATAGGTCGTATTAGCATTACAATAACTTAAGAATTCCCAACCACACCCTCTAAGTGCCAATACTAAATAATCAAATACTGCAAATACAGGTAAGATTACCCATAGTTCTTTTGGTATTAGTTTTCGTGTAATTAATATATAGTTAAATCCCAAAATAATAAGAAGTAAGATATATACATTTACTATATTTTGGATTTCTAAACTATATTGGAAAGTGTAAATAAAAACAATTACATTACCAAGAAGACCAAACAGTAGATAATTGATTTCTTGTCTTGAAGGAACATGTAGTCTATTTGTTTTAATTTGCATTGATACGATACCAGTAATCACAAGAACAACAAAAATGTTCACCAATGAAGATGTGACATGTTGGTAATCAATGTTTGGCCAATAAATATTTACAACACCTAAAATAAAAGGTGGATAAACAAAGAACATGTAGCTGAATACATAATAAATACGACTTCTCTTAATCATTTTAAATCCCCCCTAAATAACGATTTCACCCATATTATAACACACATCAATGTGATATAATATAGGACAAAGGGGTGTTACAATGAAAAGAATACTAACACTAATATTATTATTGTCACTTACATTATTGATGTCAGGCTGTGAAGAAAAGAAAGAACCAGAACCACAAGAACCAGTTTTTTTGTTTGAACCAGATCCACAAACGGGAAACCATTTTTATGAGCTAGATGTTACATTACATCCTGAAGATAGAAAGGCAAGTGTAAAAGGACAAATTATTTACTATAATGAAATACCTGATTTGGATGAACTATATGTTAATTTTTATCCAAAGGCAATAGATTTTGCCACTCGACAAAACACATTTGATTTAAATGAGTTCACAGTTGATGGTGTGGATTATTTGGATAGTGCCACATGGACTGGTCCGGATGAAACAGCACTTCATATTGATTTAGAAGAAACATATCAAAATGATGATATGTTTATAATCACATTCGATTATGATTTTACATATTGGCAATGGGACAGAATTTTTGCTTCTCAAGATGAAGATTACTTTGTTACAATGTTCTTTTATCCACATGTAGCGATGTTTGATGAGTCTGGATGGAACATAGAACGTTACACATTTAGTGGAGAAACATATTATAACGAAGTAGGAGACTATGACGTTACATTACACATCCCAAGTGAATTTATTGTGGCTTCGGGTGGAGACTTGCAATATAGTTACGAATGGGAAGGTATTACTAATTACAGATACTATATGGAAGATGCTAGAGATTATAGCTTTAGTGCATCTACACTATATTCAGTTTATACAAAAGAAATCAATGGAAAGAATTTTGAAATCTACTCCATAGAAGAATTATCAAATGGACAACTAATGCAATCTTGGTCTTACCTAGAAAATAGTTTTAATTCATTTGAAGCTGGAGTCGGAGAGTATTACTTTGATAACTTTGTATTGGAATATGGATTAATATATGGGATGGAAAGTACTGGGATAGTATATTGTGATATTGATATAAGTGAGGAAACAGTTGTTCATGAAGTTGCGCATATGTGGTTCTTTAGTATGATAGGGAATGATCAATATGATTTTTCATTCTTAGATGAATCAATGACAACGTATATAACCGCAATGTATTTTAGAGATTTGTACCCGATAGATGGATATGACGGATATTTAGACTCTAGAGATTCAACAGCTTCAAGGTTTGACTATAGATTTTCTCAGTTAGAGGGAACGAGCTTACTTCAAGGAGTGGATGAATTCAGCGGAGAATATGGTTACATTATTTATTACCATGGTCCAACTATTGTTAGATCATATGTTGATCAATTTCTAGGTGGAGATGTAGATCAGTTTCTTGAAATTCTACAAACATATTATGATACTTATGCAAAAGAAATTGCAACGCTAGATAATTTCTTAGATTTACTTGAAACCGAAAGTGGTGTTGAGCAAACAAAAGAGTGGTTTTTGTTGCAGTTAAATGGGATGCAAGATTTAACAAACCAACCCTAAATAAAGAAGCGAGTTTTCGCTTCTTTTTCTATATTATGTTTTATTCATATGATACAATATAACCGAAACCATTATAGGAGGATTTTATATGTCTAATTATATGTATGTTGAAGGTAAAAAGATAAAAGATAAAGATGGAAATGATATCTTATTAAGAGGTGTTGGCCTTGGAGGTTGGATGTTGCCTGAGGGGTATATGTGGGGAAGCCACGGATACTATAACAGACCTAGAAGGTTCGAGGAACTAGTATCATACTACTTGGATACTGAAGCATCAAGTTGGTGGAACACATACTATAAAACTTGGATTAGTGATCAAGACTTTAACTTAATCAAAGAACACGGATACAATAGTGTTCGTTTACCAATGAACTATCGGTTGTTAATGAATGAGAATGATAGTGATGAAACAGTTACTCTAAATGAGTATGGTTTTAATATGATTGATTACACAATCGAGCAATGTGAAAAAAATGGACTATATTTAATTTTAGATTTACATGGAGCACCAGGAGGACAAACAGGAGCAAACATTGATGACTCGAAAGATGATTATCCACATCTGTTTGAAGAGGAAAAATATCAAATACAATTCATTACACTTTGGGAAGAAATCGCTAGAAGATATAGAGATAATGAAACGATTTGTATGTACGATCTAATCAATGAACCAATTCCTGAAAAATTTAAACACTTAAATGATTTACTAGAACCACTTCATGAAAAAACAATCAATGCTATAAGAGCAATTGATACTAACCACATTATCTGTATAGAAGGAAATAACTGGGCTAGCCAGTTCGAAACTATTACTAAGAAACTAGACGAGAACATGGTTCTACATTTTCATAAATATTGGAACCCACCATCAATAGAACAAATCCAACGTTTTCTTGATAAAAGAGAAGAGTTTGATTTACCGTTGTTTATGGGTGAAGGTGGAGAAAACGATTTATACTGGTATAGTTCAAACTTCAAGATGTATGAACAATTAGATATCTCATGGAACTTCTGGGCATACAAAAAAAGAGAAAACCACAATTCAATAATCAGTTTTGATTTACCTAAAAACTGGAGAAACATATTTGATAAAGAAAATAGAATTCCAAAAGAACAAGGAAGAGAACTACTATATAGTTTTCTAGAAAACATTAAGTTTGAGAATTGCAAAGTAAATAACGATGTTACTAATTCATTATTCTACAAGGATGAATTTTTCACATCTGGTGGTATATATGATTATCTAGGCAGAGGAAAGAGTTTTATGCTTTCTGAAGAGTTTGAGTCATCTACAATTAGAAAAGGGGACAAAACACATATATGTAATGCTGATGGAAATGAGTTCAAAGGTGTGTGGGGTTGTCATAATAAAGAACAACAAGAACTAGAGTTGTTCCCATATGTAAAAGGAAACCCTGGTGATATATACAAATACTCTTTTAAAATCACTAAAAATCACAAAGAAACAAAAACAATAACAATCACACACAAAGATTTAGATGCTGATTTTTATATTAACGGTGAAATAATAGAGGTTGAGAATGCAGATGGGATATATACATTAGAGTTTAAAGGTAGAAAAGGTTTAAACAGACTAACAATAGAACCTGTAAATAATGGGGTTATAAAAATAATAACTTTCAAATAAAAAGAAGCGATTGCTTCTTTTTTTGATATAATAAATTTGGGTGATAACATGAGACTATTAACATTGAATCTACATTGTTTTGCAGAAGACAATATTGAAGACAATCAAGAGAGAATCGTTGAATTCATAATTGAGAACAAAATAGACGTTTGTCTATTTCAAGAAGTGGCACAACATTTTGAAAATGAAGTAGTGATAAACAGAATAAAAAAGGATAATTATGTACTCACCTTACAGGAAAAGCTAGTTTCAAAAGGAGAAACATATTATATATACTATGATTACTCTAAAAGAGGGTATGGTGTATATGACGAAGGACTAGCTATATTATCAAGAACACCCTTTACCAGTTCAAGTAGTTATCATGTTTCTAAGAAAGTGGACTACAATGATTGGCATACTAGAATGAATGTTTCATGTGAAACATTGATTCAAAATCAGTTATATTCATTCACATCAGTTCACCTTGGATGGACCGAAGGTGAAGAAGTGTTTGAGGATCAACTTGCTAGAACAATGAATCAACTAAACAATGATAAGATAAATATAGTCGCTGGTGATTTCAATGTATTTGAAGGTAGTAATGAGTATGAGTACATCACTAGCTTGGGATTGATTGATTTATACTTCAGTGGTGACATTAAGTATTTTCATGATATAACACATAAAGCATATATCGATGTAAAAAAAGAAGCAAAGCGAATTGATTACTTTTTCTCAAACAAACAGTTTGTTATAATCGACAGACGAATTGTATTTCAAGATAACCCTGTCAGTGATCATTTTGGAGTATACATTGAATTAGAGGTGAAAAAATGAAATCTATAAAGAAACTAGAATTGCGATATAGTGACACAGATCAAATGGGTGTGATTTACCACGCCAACTATTTCAGTTTTTTTGAACAAGGAAGAACTCAGTTCTTAAGAGATGTAGGATACGAGTATTACAAATTTGAAGAGAACGGGATAATCTACCCTGTAAGAGATGTTTCATGCACTTACTTAAAGAGTATACGTTTTGGTGAAGATGTCTTCTTAGAAACTAAAATTCATAAGTTCTCGAAAGTTAAAACAACGTACTATCATGAAATCAAGAATAGTGACGGAGAATTGAAATGCACTGCATATACAAGTGTTGTATGCGTGGATAAGGAAACGTTTTTACCTGTGAGAATGAGTGATAGGATTCCTGAAGTGTATGAAGCGTATGTAAAGGTACTTAAAAAGGACGAATAATCGTCCTTTTTTTTATTCTGCGGCTGGTACAACACTACCTTCATACTCAGTCTCAATCCAATTTTGGATTTCTTCACTTTGTAATGCTTCTATTAGAGCTTGAATAAATGGGTCATCCAAGTCAGCTGTATTGCAAACAAGTATGTTTACATATAGACTTGCACTACCCTCTAAAGCAAGTGCATCTGTTAAAGGATTTAGTCCATTATCAAGAGCATAGTTTCCATTGATTAAAACTGCATCTCCAGATTCGTTATTATAGTTCAGGAATAACAAACTTGAATCAACTTCAATAAAAGTTATGTTTCTAGTCGATGTAAATAGAGTTGGAAGATTAGAAACACTAGAGTTAGTTATATCCTCACTTGTTACATTACTGTTTATTTCAATGATTCCATTTTCTTCTAATACTCCAAACAAACGTGGGCGATCAGTGGGACTGTTTGAGATTATTAGTTCTAAATCTGTGGGTAAAGATTCAAGTGTTGAGTATTCTTTGGAATATAAACCAATAGGCTCAACATGTACACCACCAGCACTTACAAAGTCATAGTTGTACTCACCGATTTGAGCATTAAGGTATGGGACATGCTGGAAGAAGTTTGCAATGATTTCACCTGAATCCAAAGCTTGATTCGGTAATACATAATCAGTGAACTCAATGATTTCAAATCCAAATCCTTGTTCTTCTAGTATTGGTTGGACTTGTCTTAATATCTCAGCGTGAGGTATAGGTGTTGCACCTACTTTGTATTTCGCTTCATCTTTTTTGCACCCTGTTAATGCGAATGCTAATAGTACTGTACTTAATATAATTAATGATTTTTTCATTTATTTTCTCCTATGTTTTCTGTATTTTTTTAATTAAAATGTCACTGGATAGCTGAATGAATAATATGATACCTACGATCAATAGTGTAGCTAAAATGGTGACATCAATTTGATTTCTAGTGAAACCATATAAGTATGCTAAGTTACCAAGACCACCAGCACCTATCGCTCCAGCGATTGATGTGTAACCAACGATCATTATTGAAGTAACCGTTATACCTCTGATTATTCCAATTAGACTTTCTGGAATAATTATCTTAGTTATTATTTTTATATTACTTGCTCCGAATGCCTTACCTGTTTCGATAAGATGGGTTCCCTTTTCATTTAGTGTTAGTTCAACTAACCTTGCATAATATGGAGTAGCTCCAATGATAAGGGCCGGTAATGCTGCCTTTGCACCAAGAATAGTACCAACAAGTATTTTTGTAAATGGGACTAATAGTACGATGAGTATTAAGAAAGGAATACTTCTAAGTATATTAGTTGATACACTTGTTATCTGATAAATACTCTTGTTTGGATTCAGTCCTTTTTTACCTGTTGTAAAAAGTACTAGACCAAGTGTTAAACCAAATAGAAAAACAAATAGTGTTGATATAAACGACATGTATATCGTTTCATTGAATGCATTTGTAAAAGCTTCGATATCGATATTATCAAACATGTCTTACCTCAACTCCCCTCTTTTGCAGTTCCTTGATTGTTGATTGTTTTGTACTTTGGTTACTGTTTATCTCTATAAGCATTATCCCCTTTTTGTTGGGAGTTATATTTGCGTATAGAATATTTATGTTCGCATTATTCATTTTGATTACATTACTAATCACAGACTGATCTATGATCTCTTTGTTGAAAAGTAATACATACATATTTTCTTTATTTTCCTGGATTGATGTAAACTGATTTATGTTAAGACCGATGGTTCCAAGTAACCCACTAGTAATATGAGATTGAGGATTAAAAATGATATTGTCTATATCGTTTGATTCTACAATTAGACCAGCGTCCATAACTGTGACATCATCACAAATTTCTTTGATCACATTCATATCATGTGTTACAAGAATTACTGTGAGCTGTAATTTTTCCTTGATCTCTTTGATTAAAACTAGAACCGTTTTAATAGTCTGAGTATCTAGAGCGCTTGTCGGTTCATCGCATAGTAGTATTTCCGGCTTTGACACCAAAGCTCTCGCAATTCCAACTCTTTGTTTTTGTCCACCACTCAGTTCAGATGGATAGCTTTTCTCATAACCATTCAAACCTACTAGGTTTATCAAGTTGCTAATGTGTTTATTCTCCTCTTGGTTCAATGACTTGTGAAGAGTGATAGGTAAAGCGATGTTATCATAGACATTCTTTTGTTCTAATAAATTAAAGTTCTGGAATATCATTGATACTCTCTTTCTGTACATTCGTGTTGATTCCTTATTTATCTTTCTTAAGTCCTTGTAATCAAATACACTTATAGAACCTGAATCCTGAACTTCCAACTGATTTATAACTCGGATTAATGTGCTTTTACCCGCACCACTTGGTCCTATTATTCCATGTATTGTGTTTGGCTTAATGGTTAGTGAAATATCTTTTAGTGCTTTAAATTCACCTTGTTTTGTTTTAAATGTTTTTGAGATATTTGTTAAAGTAATCATAATTTCCTCCAATAAAAAAACGACTTTTCAATGAAAGTCGTCTTTATTTAGATATAAAAAAAGTCTTCTCATTGATAGGCTTTCGCCCCTTGATAAAAGCACCTAATTTAATAGGTTGCTGTCACTTCAACGGTTATCTGACCTCAGTGACTCTTAATGATTGTATCCCTTGCCACAACTATATTTCAATTTTAAAAATATGTCAAACTGAAAGTGTTTTCATACTTAGCTATAACATATATGTTATAATTTATTTGGGTGATTATATGAACAAACGATACTCTAGGAAAATGAATACATCTGTTTCAGAAATAGGATTTGGATCATGGCAACTTGGTTCCAAAGGAGATAACTGGAGTTCTATGAGTGAAGAAGACGGTATAGAGCTAGTTAGAGAAGCTGTAAAAAAAGGAGTTACATTTTTTGATACAGCACCAGGATACAGTTCTGGGAATAGTGAACTAATACTAGGTAAAGCTTTAAAAGGTTTAAGAGAAAATGTCTATTTAAACACCAAGATTGGACACGGTCCAAACGGTGAATATGAGTTTACAAAAAAGGGAATCAGCACTTCAATAAATAGATCATTAACCAAACTTCAAACCTCATATCTAGACTCAGTGATATTGCACAATCCAGATATGTCCATATTAAGAGGTGAAAGTACCCTTTTTGATATACTAAGTGAGTATAAAGAAAAAGGTATCATTCGGGGGTTTGGTGTATCAATAGACTCCTTACACGAACTTCAAACTGTACTGGATAACATTGATGTTGATGTTATAGAAATCATGTTTAATATTATTCACCAGGAACCTCGATATTTATTTGACAAGATTAAAGAAAAAGGTATTCTTCTAATTGCAAAAATCCCATTTGATTCAGGGTGGCTAACAGGTAGATTCAATAAGAATTCGACTTTTAATGGAATACGATCACGCTGGAGTTCAGAAGTTAAAGAGACAAGAAGTGAAATTATTGATATAATTTCAAAAGAAATTGGCAGTAAAAATATGATAAATGATGCTTTGGGATATATCCTTTGCTATGATGCGATATCTACAATCATCCCTGGTACAAGAACAATAAAACACTTAGAAGGTAGTATTGAAGCGAGTAAAGTTGAATTTCAGATTTCCAAGAAAACACAACTTGAAAATCTTTATGAATCCTTTATCAAAGATAAAGATACACCTTGGTAGGATTCAAGGGCACTTTACTACTGTGAAGCACTAAAACAGTAAAGCGCTAAACAAAGCCATGATTGGCTTTTTTTATTACTTACTTTAAAGTATAATATAATCATAATATTTAAGAGGTGATTTTATGATTATATTAGATGGAAAGAGTTTAGATTTAGATACGTTCATGAGAGTTGCAAGATTCAAAGAAGAAGTATCAATATCTGAAGACAGCAAAGTACTAGTACATACTGCTAGAAAATTTGTGGAAGAAGTTGTAGAAAAAGAACAACCAGTATATGGAATTAATACTGGATTCGGTAAGTTAAGTGATGTTTCTGTAAGTAAGGCGGATGTATCCAAATTACAAGAAAACCTATTAATGTCTCATGCTTGTGGTGTTGGATCACCTTTTAGTGATGAAATAGTTAGAGGGATGATGGTTCTAAGAATCAATGCACTTATTAAAGGATACAGTGGTATCCGTATGGTAACACTTAATAAAATGGTTGAGATGTTAAATAAAGACATAAATCCTGTTGTGTTTGAAAAAGGTAGTTTAGGTGCATCTGGTGACTTAGCACCTTTATCACATATGTGTTTGCCTATCATTGGAAAAGGTGAAGTGTATTACCAAGGGAAAAGAATGAGTACTATTGATGCTTTTATCAAAGCTGAAGTTTTACCACTTGAAGGTTTAAAAGCAAAAGAAGGATTAAGTTTAATTAATGGTACCCAAGCAATGACAAGTGTAGGGGCTATCACATTGTATGATGCTTTGCACTTAATAAAGTTAAGTAATATCTCACTAGGTATGACAATGGAAAGCTTAAGAGGAATTGTTGATGCTTTTGATCATAGAGTTCATGAGGTACGAGGACAAATCGGACAGCAAATCATTGCTAAACAAGTTTTAGAAGTATTAAAAGGAAGTAAAAATACAACTCATCAAGGTGAACTACACGTTCAAGATGCGTATAGTATTAGATGTGCACCTCAAGTTCATGGTGCTAGTTTAGATGCGATGATGTTTGCTAAAGAAAAAGTTGAAATTGAAATGAATGCAGTAACTGATAATCCAATTATATTTACTGAAGATGGTATGGCGATAAGTGCTGGAAACTTCCACGGACAACCGCTAGCTTTGGTATTTGATTATTTAGGTATTGCTATAGCTGAACTAGCTAATATATCTGAAAGAAGATTAGAACGTTTAGTAAACCCTCACCTAAGTGATGGATTACCTGCCTTTTTAGTAAATAAACCAGGTATCAATAGCGGGTTTATGATTGTGCAATATAGCGCAGCATCTTTGGTAAGTGAGAATAAAATACTTGCTCACCCTGCTTCTGTCGATAGTATTCCAAGTAGTGCAAATCAAGAAGATCATGTATCAATGGGTACTATTGGAGCAAGAAAAGCAAAAGAGATTTTAAAGAATACAAAACAAGTTATCGCCATGGAGTTATTGGCTGGTTGTCAAGCTATGGATCTAAGAGGAGATAACGGACTTGGAGAATTAACAAAAAAAGCCTATACTAAAATTAGAGAATACGTTGCATTTATTGATGAAGATCAAATCATGTATCCCTCTATTCATACAGTAAATGATTTAATTGAATCAGATGAACTGTATGAGTATATCTTTGAAGGAGGAAAATAGGATGGAAATTAATTTAGGTAATATATATCAAGAACTACCTGATTACCCTACTTTTCAAGAAGGAATTAGAAGGGCACCTAAAAGAGAATTCGTACTAACACAAGATGAAACAGAATTAGCACTTAAAAATGCTTTAAGATATGTACCAAAAGAGTGGCATGATACACTTGCCCCTGAGTTTTTAGATGAGTTATTAACAAAAGGTAGAATCTACGGTTATCGTTTTAGACCTACCTATAAGATAAAAGGGTTACCTATTGATCAATACCAAGGAATGACACTAGAAGGAAAGGCATTCCAAGTAATGATTGATAATAACTTAGATTTTGATATTGCCTTATACCCATATGAATTAGTAACATACGGTGAAACAGGAAGAGTATTACAAAACTGGATGCAGTATCATGTTGTAAAAGAATATTTAAAAGAAATGAATGATGAACAAACATTGGTTCTTATGAGTGGACACCCACTTGGATTGTTTAAATCAACAAAAACATCACCTCGTGTCATCCTAACAAATGGACTAATGATCGGGCAGTTTAATGATTCTGACAATTGGAATAGAGCTGCACAATTAGGAGTTGCCAGTTATGGACAAATGACAGCTGGAGGATGGATGTATATCGGTCCTCAAGGAATTGTTCATGGAACATATAGCACTTTATTAAACGCAGGAAGATCAAAACTAGGAATTCCAGAAAACGAAGATTTAGCTGGAAAACTATTCATTACTAGTGGACTTGGTGGAATGAGTGGAGCACAAGGTAAAGCTGTTGAAATTAGTGGTGGGGTTGGTATCATCGCAGAAGTAGACTTATCAAGAATCGAAACAAGACATTCACAAGGATGGGTTTCGTTTGTAGCATACACTCCTGAAGAAGCATTCAATAAAGCTGAAGAGTCTATGAAAAACAAAAAGGCAATCGCAATTGCCTATCATGGTAATGTTGTTGAACTTCTTGAATATGCAGTTAAAGAACACAAACATATAGATTTATTAAGTGATCAAACAAGCTGCCACGCAGTTTACGAGGGTGGTTATTGTCCAGTTGGTATCTCGTTTGAGGAGCGTACGAATTTACTTAATACTGATAAAGAAGTTTTTAAGAAACTGGTAGACGAAGGATTGAAAAGACACTATTACGCAATCAAAGAGATTTCTAATAGAGGAACATACTTCTTCGATTATGGAAACAGTTTTATGAAATCAATATACGATGCTGGTGTTATCGAAATATGTAAAAACGGTTCAAATGATTTAGATGGATTTATCTGGCCTTCTTATGTAGAAGACATTATGGGACCTATCTTATTTGATTATGGTTATGGACCATTCAGATGGGTATGTCTAGGTGGAACAGATGAAGATTTAGAGAAGACAGATAATGCAGCTATGAGCTGCATTGATAAAGACAGAAGATTCCAAGATTTAGATAACTACAACTGGATTAAAGATGCAAAGAAAAACAAACTTGTTGTAGGTACAAAAGCTAGAATACTATACCAAGATGCATACGGTAGATTAAAAATAGCGTTGAAATTCAACGATATGGTTAGAAACAATATTGTACAACCAATTATGCTTGGTAGAGATCATCACGACACCGGAGGTACAGATTCTCCATTTAGAGAAACAGCGAACATCAAAGATGGTTCAAACGTAATGGCAGAAATGGCAACGCACGTTGCTCTTGGTAACGCATCAAGAGGAATGAGCTTAGTAGCACTTCACAATGGTGGAGGAGTTGGAATATCTAAATCAATCAATGGTGGATATGGAATGGTATTAGATGGCTCAGAACGTGTAGATGAGATATTGAAATCTGCTATGTTATTTGATGTTATGGGTGGAGTAAGTAGACGTGCTTGGGCAACAAACGAACATGCAATTGAAACGTCAGAAGAATACAATAAACAAGACAACAATTCACATATTACAATCCCTCATCTAACAGATGAAGATTACATAAAAGAATTAGTTAATAAATCATACAAAAAAGGCGGATTATAATGAAAATAGTACAATGTGTCCCTAACTTCAGTGAGGGTAGAGATTTAGAGAAAATTGAACGAATCGTAGAAGTACTTAAAAACAAAGAAGGATTTAATCTTATAAGTTATGAACCAGATGGCGACTACAATAGAACAGTAGTAACGTTATTAGGAGATCCAAATAAAATCATTGAAGCTGTAGTAGAATTTACTGGAGTTGTAGAAAAAGAAATCGATATGAACAACCAATCTGGAGAACATCCAAGAATGGGCGCTGTTGACGTAATTCCATTTATTCCAATAAGTGATGTGACTATGGAAGAATGTGTAGAATACGCAAATACAATAGCTAAGAAAATAAACGAAGCATACAACATCCCTATTTTCATGTACGCAGAAGCAGCTAATGAAAAGAAAAGAGTAAAACTACCTACAATCCGAAAAGGTGAGTTTGAAGGAATGAAAGAAAAAATTCAAGATCCTAAATGGGCACCTGATTATGGACAACCAGAAATTCATCCGACATTTGGAGTTATCGGAGTTGGAGCTCGTATCCCTTTAATAGCTTATAACATTGATTTAGCAACAGATGATACAAAACTAGCAAACAATATCGCAAAAGCAATTCGCTTCAGTAGTGGTGGATTTAGACATGTACAAGCAGGGCCTGTATTTTTAGATACAAGGGGACATGCGCAAGTAACGATGAATATTCTTGATTATAAGAAAAACCCTATCTATAGAATATTAGAGACTGTTAAAATGGAAGCAAAGCGTTATAATATAGAAGTACCAAGTTGTGAATTAGTAGGATTAATGCCAAAAGGAACTATCATCAACAGTTTAAAATACTACTATGCAGTAGAAGGTAAAGAATGGATCAAAGGTCTTTCTTTAGAAGAATTAACAAAAGAAGCGATAAAATACATGGGATTCAGAGATTTTGATGTTCTGAAAATCATTGAGGCTAACATTTAATTCGGAGGTGCTTTATGAATAATACAATCATCTATAACATTGGAAATCTATATTCACCAGTAGGTGAATTCAAAAGAGGGAAAGATATGAATAATATCTTTCATCTTACGAATGCATTTATAGTAATAGAAGCCAACAAAATAGTGTGCATAGGTACAGATAAGTTCGATAAATACAAAAAATCAAACACATTACTTTTCAACGCTGATGGAAAAACAGTAGTTCCTGGATTTATTGATTCACATACACATCTTGTGTTTGGTGGATCTAGAGAACATGAATTCTCAAAAAAAATCCAAGGAGTTCCCTACTTAGATATACTAAAATCAGGTGGAGGTATTTTGAGCTCAGTTGAGATGACTAGAGCTTCTTCATTCGAAGAACTATATGACAAATCATTCACGTCATTACGTGAACTTGGTTCATATGGAGTTACTACGATTGAAGCAAAAAGTGGATATGGATTAAACAAAGAAACAGAATTAAAGCAATTAGATGTGGTAGACAAACTGAATACAGACACACCATTCACAGTTATTCCAACATATTTAGGTGCACATGCAGTTCCAAAAGATATCGACAAGGAAGTATACATAAAATCACTATTATCAGATATGGACGATATAGCTAAAACTGGTAAGGCAAAGTTTGTGGATATCTTCTGTGAGGATAGTGTATTTAATGTTGAGGATTCAAAACGTATTCTTTCATATGCGAAACATCTTGGACTAGAGATAAAAATCCATGCAGATGAAATAGTTAGCTTAGGTGGTGCAGGTCTTGCAGTGGATCTCGAAGCAAAAAGTGCGGATCATCTTATGGCAATTAGCGATGAGGATATTACAAAAATAAGTAATAGTAACACTGTAGCAAATCTATTACCTAGCACTTCGTTTTACTTAAACAAAGCATATGCTCCAGCTAGAAAGTTGATTGACAGCAATGCTATAGTATCATTAAGTAGTGATTTTAACCCAGGTTCAAGTCCAAGTGAGAACTTCATGTTTATGGCTCAACTAGGTTGTATTAAACTTAGAATGACTCCACAAGAAGTACTAACAGCAACAACAATAAATGCTGCATATAATCTTGGGTTGCAAAAGGAAATCGGATCATTAGAAATCGGAAAGAATGCAGATATCGTAATAATGGACGCACCAAATTTAGAATATATTTATTATCATTACGGTATTAAACATACAGAACACATTTTCAAGAACGGTATATTAATTTATTCAAACAAACAATACATCTAAGGAGATATTATGTTAAAACAACTAACAGTAGAAAACTTTGTTAATGAAGTAGACTCTAAAAGTCCAGCACCTGGTGGTGGAAGTGTAAGTGCACTTGCATCAAGTCTTGGATTCGGATTAACAAGAATGGTAGGACATCTAAGTAGTGGTAAGAAAAAATTTAGAGCATTGGATCAAGAAATTCAAGATAAGTTCAATGCTATTATCGAGGAATTCTTATCAATGAAAACAGAAATGATAGAATTGATTGATAAAGATACAGATGCATTTAATCTGATAATGGCTGCTTTTAAGTTGCCAAAAGAAACAGATGATGAAAAATCATTAAGAGGACAAAAAATTGAAGAAGGTACTCTTGAAGCAATAAAAGTTCCGTTTAGAGTTGCAGAGCTTAGTCTAAAAGGGTTAAAGCACCTTGATTTTGTTTTACAATACGGAAACAAAAACACCTTAAGTGACTTAGGTGTAAGTGCACTTATGTTACAAGCTGGGTTAGAGGGAGCAATTCTTAACGTTAAGATTAATATCCCTGGAATCAGCAATAAAGAAACAAGAGAATACTATATATCAAACTCTGAATCTATATTAAATGAAGGTTCAACTTTGAGAAATGAAGTATTAAAAACGGTACATGGTAAATTATAAAAAACTCCTTTTGGAGTTTTTTTTGTTGTTTCCTTTCAAATAGCGTATCAATTTAGTAAAATAGATACATGAGGTGATATTATGAACCCAATTGAAACATTTCTCAAAGACGATTCATACATAGGTATTGTAATTGTTCTGGACGTGGATCTAAATATTCTGCAGTCTAATAAAAATTTTTCAGACTTAATTGGTTATTCTGATCTAGAGTTAAGTAAAATCAAGTTTGTTGATTTAATACTTCCGGCAGATAAATCGATATTTTATGATGTGTTATATGATAGTCTGATCACTCAAGATATAACGATTAAGCTATACACAAAAACTGGTGCATTCAGATTCTTTTCAATTGTAGTTCAGACTTTTGGTGACTGTTTCTTAATTTTAGGAAATTCGATAAAAAAAGATTTCATTGGTTATGACTATCATTCTGAGTTGGATAACTTGCACAATACTTATCTGATTGATATTGAAGCTGATAATATAAGTGAATTAATTGGTTTTGAAAGTGAAGCATTTAAGGTTATATTGGACTCTTTACCTCTTGATGTATGGGTAAAGAATAAGTATGGGAAATATGTGTATGTGAACAAAACATTTTCAAAACATACAGGACATGATAATCACTACATTAAGGGAAAAAATGATTTTGAGTTGTTTGAACCTCAAATAGCAAAAGAATTTGAGACATCAGACAACACTGCGATTGAGTCTAAAGAGCAGTTGAACTATGTTTTTGAGTCTAAAAGTGATAAATTATTGACATGGACAGAAGTTACAAAGATACCTGTTTTTAACAAACATAAAATGTATATCGGGATAATTGGATACAGTAAAGATATTTCCGATCATAAAAAGCTAGAAACCATACATAAAATAGACAAACAAAAGTATAAGAAATTATCTCAGCAATTAAGTGATTTAGTGTTTGAGGTAGACAGTAAGGGTAATGTTCTCTACGTATCAGGAGAGTTAGAGAATGAACTCGACATAGATGTTAATCAGGAAAATGCAGCAAAACTTTTTATCCAGAAACAAAAAAATCCTCATCTTGACGAGAAGATTCAAATTGCCTTGAAAGGAATAGAAGTAGAATTTGAAATTGATGTAAATGGAGCCAAAGTGGCTATTAATCTGTACCCTATTAAAGATATAAAAGGAGACACAACAATACTAGGTTTCGGAAAGAAAGTTGGTGGAGGAAATGTCTAAACTACATTCACTCTTCGACACTTTCAGTGAGATTGTTGGGAGTCACTTCGCAGTCTTTGATGATATTGGGAAGTTAATTTATGTTTCAGATATAGAAGATGACATTATAAAGAAGATGAAGATGAGACTTGATAGTGACATTGAAGTAGAATATGAGAGAAACAAAATGCTACGTATCAAGCCTTTCATTTTTGAAAATAAAAAGTATAGACTATTCTCATGTCAGAATGTTGAGGACCAAGTAAGATTTGATGATCCATTCTTGAATAGAGTAGCATTTATGTTTGATGATGTTCCGTATTCAATTGGAATAACTAGAAATGGAACGATAATTTATAGAAATAAATACACTGCTGATTTACTAGGTGTTAGTTATGAAAAGAAAGATACTAATCCTTTGTTTGGTACAGTAATTGAAGCAGATAGAGAAAAATTGGCCAAGGCAGTAGAAGAGAGTGTACATTCTCCACAAGATATTTATGTAACATTTAATACAGGACAACAAATATATATAACAATTAGTTCAAGCGAATTTCAGTTTCAAGGAAATACGTATCTGATAATATCTGTAACTGATTTAACAGAAATGAAGCGGAATGAAGAAAAAGCAATTACAGAAAAGGAATACCTTGATAGAACACTCGAATCTATAAGTGAAGGAATAATAATACTTGATTTTCAAAACAAGATAACATTGTTCAACTCAGTTGCTTCCTCACTGCTTTCAAAATCAAAGATACAAGTTCTATATAAGAACATAGATGATGTTCTTGTCTTTACCGACAGCACATTTCAAAAGATAGACTTAACAAATAAAGAGGATTCAACAATTGAAGGATATTCCCTAGCAGATGATGGGCTAATGAGAAACTTGAAATTGAGTATTTCAAATATTACTAGTGTAAATAATCAAGTACTTGGAAGAGTACTAGTACTTACTGATTTATCAGAATCCAAAAGAAGAGAAGAAGAAATTTTATATTTGAGTTATCACGATGTATTAACTGGAGCTTACAATAGAACATTCTTTGAAGAAGAAATCAGAAGATTAGACACGTCTAGAAGTCTTCCGCTATCAATAATAATGGGAGATTTAAATGGATTAAAACTTACCAATGACATTTTCGGACATCATGCTGGAGATGAATTGTTGAGAAGATCGGCCGAGATTCTAAAACAAGCCACTAGATCAGAAGACATTCTTGCAAGGTGGGGAGGGGATGAGTTCATCATACTTCTTCCAAAAACAAACGAGGAATCTGTTAGAGTAATCATGGATAGAATTAGTAGAAAATTTGGTACTGAACTTTCATTATCAAAACGAGGATTCTCACCTAGTATTTCTCTTGGTTACAGTGTCAAAGTGAAAGAAGATGAGGAAATCAACGAATTGATTTCTATCGCTGAAAAGAACATGTATAAACGTAAAATGCTGTCAAAAGGTAGTGTTTATAGCGGAGCTATTACTTCAATGAAAACTGTTTTATTTGAAAAAAGTAATGAAACAGAAGAACATACAAATCGGCTATATAAAATGGCAAAGATAGTCGCTCAGAAATTCAACATCTCAAATGAAGAACATAGCGATTTAGAATTGCTATGCATGTTACATGATATTGGAAAAATTGGGATTGATGATTCTATTTTGAAGAAAACAGGTCCTCTTACGGACATAGAATGGATTGAAATGAGAAGACATTCAGAGGTTGGATTTAGAATTGCTCAGGCAATTCCAGAGTTAAAGGCTGTAGCATTGCTTATTTTGTATCATCATGAAAAATTTGATGGGACAGGATACCCACAAAAGTTATCTGGATATGATATTCCATTATTAAGCAGAATTATAAGTGTTGTAGATGCATATGATGCTATGACAAATGATAGAACATATAGAAAAGCATTGTCAGAAGAAGACGCAATTATAGAATTAAAAGCAAATTCTGGGACACAGTTTGATCCTGATGTTGTAAATGTATTTCTGGATACCATAAAATAAAAAAGGCTAAATTTAGCCTTTTTTTAATTCATCATTTATTATATCTTCTACAAAAGGTTGACATAATCCACAACCACTACCAGCATCTGTGGCCTGTTTGACACTCACAAAACGTCTTCTACCATTACGGACTTCTTTTCTAATTCTCCGCTCAGTGACTTGCTTACAATAACAAAGGACACCGTCTTCATCTGCCAGATGTTTTTTCAATAATAAATATCCTTCTCTTTTATCCATTTTTATCACCTTTTTCACTTATATATTGTATAATAAAGTGTGTTGAAATGAAAGCAGTTTAATAAGGAGATTTATAATGAGTAAAAATGCATATGTAACATTTATAATAAGAAATGATTCTTTTTTACCTGGAGCACTAGTATTTGGATACGCTTTAAGATTGCAAAAAACAAAGAATGATTTGGTTTGTATTGTGTCTGAAAATGTTAGTGAAATGGCAAAGAAATCCCTTGGGTTAATATATAATGAAGTAATCACCATACCAGAAGTCTATGTACCACACGACAGGAGACATGAAAGACAGGATCGCCCATTTTTATTCTCTAGATTTAATGCTTTTAGATTAGGAAAAGACGGTGATTTGGGAACTTCCTATGATAAAATAATAATTGCTGATTGTGATATATTACCTCTTCATAATTATGATGAGTTATTTGATTTACCAGCTCCAGCAGGTATTATTAACGAAAAAAAGGAACACTGTATGGTATATGAAAACGGAAAATATATAACACCAGAGAGTGCTCACATAAATAGTACATGGAATTGGCATGAGATATATAAAGACATACCTCATGGAGCAAAAATACCGTTAGAGATTACGGAACGAATCAAAACTGATAAGACCAATCTTGGCGTACATTCATCAATGTGTTTGTATAAACCTACAATGACGTTTTTCAACTCAATAATGGACGACCTTGAAGATGTTAATATCCAAAACGAGATTAGCACTTATAACTGGCCTGAGATGCAATATATGTCCAATAAACTTAGTGGTAAATGGCATAATATGGATTTGAGATATTCATCATTTAATGGGTATCCTGAAATAGAGTATCTTTATGGTACTCACTTTGCCGGATTAAAGCCTTGGAGTATTAAGAACAATAGTATAAAATCATTTGGTAAGTTTGACGATTATAAACTTTGGTATCATACATATGTAAAAATGTGTGATGAGGTCGAAGGTTTATTAGAACATAGGAAACTAGGAAGATTGTATAACTTTATAGCAAAAATGCTTGAAGATGAGAAGTATCAATTCTACAAGACATATGTTCCACATTTATCACATTTTTTCGATTAAAAAAATAGCCTATATAATAGGCTTTTTTTTATAATCGATTAATTACCTTGACAGATAGAGTAATTTTTGATAAATTATTATGTGTGATAGAGTAATTGGAAGGATTGATAAAATGAGAAGAACATCACTTGGAGAATTAATTGCTAACGCGGTTTCTCATGGAGTAGGTATACTACTTGCAATTGCAGGTTTGGTAACCTTACTAGTACTTTCAGACACAACAGTAGAGGTTTACGCTAGCTTGATTTATGGTATTTCATTAGTAATTTTATATACCTCTAGCACTCTACTACATTCGTTCCCAGAGAAGATGAAACGTGTATTTACAGTGTTTCAGAGGTTGGATCACTCAAGTATATTCTTGTTAATTAGTGGTACCTATACACCGTTTCTTATTGTCTTAATCGGAACAAAAGAGGCTTACTATTTATTCGCATTCCTTTGGACGTTAACCATTATTGGTATTGTATTTAAGTCCATTTGGATATCGAAGTTTCAGGGAATCCATATCGTCATCTATTTGGTGATGGGTTGGAGTATAATGTTTATTTATGATCAGGCGTTTTCACTTATGGGTGATGCCTTGATTCTATTAATCATTGGAGGGTTATGTTATACACTAGGAGTTATATTCTATATATCTAAGTTCAAATATCAACATTTTGTTTGGCATTTATTTGTTTTAGCTGGAAGTGTATGTCACTTTGTAAGTGTGATTCTAATCTATTAACGGAGGAGTATTTATGAAAAAATACGCAATAGTTACAGACAGTACAACCTATTTTACAAAAGAACAGTTTGAAGAGTTTGGGATTAAAAGTGCAAGTTTAAACATTATTAAGGGTGAAGAAACATTTAAAGAAAATGATGTAGATAACCCATTTGTTCACAAATTACTTAAAGATGGATTTAGATTAACTACATCGCAACCAGCACCAGGAGAGTATCTTGATATCTATGAGGAACTTCTTAAAGAAGGATACGAGAAAATATTTGTTATGGTAATCTCTGAGAAATTAAGCGGTACATACCAATCAGCAAAACTAGCAATCAATATGTTAGATAACCCAGAGAAAGTTCATTTATTTAATAGTAATATGGCTGCATTTGGGAATGAGATGTTAATTCTGAGACTTATGGAATTTATAGATCAAGGATTATCTTTTGAGGATATCGTATCTTCGGTGGAAAATTTATTTCCATCAACTGGGTTATTCTTCTCTATCGAGAATTTGACTGCAATCATGAGAAGTGGTAGACTTAGTAAAGCAAAAGCTTTAGTTGGTAGTGTTTTAAAAGTTAAACCAATTATTCAAATGGTAGATGGTAAATTAGATCTTTACAAAGCAGCTAGAACTCATAAAAAAGTACTTGCAGCAATGTTACAAGATATGCAGAAAAAAATTATGGACTATAAACAACTGTACGTTAGAGTATGTAGTTTTAACAGTCCTGAAGCAGCAGCGGATTTAAAACAAAGTATCGAAGAAACATTTAAAGATATAAAAATAACATATAGTGATTATATAGGACCAGTATTCAATGTTCACCTTGGTGAAAAAGGATATGGACTATCATGGATGTTTGAATAGGAGATAGCTATGGGAAAGATTAAAATTATTTTTGACAGTACAGTTTATATTGATGGGGAAGTATTAAAGAAACACAACGTAGGAGTGGCTTCACTAAACGTTATTGAAGGAGATAACTCGTACAAAGAATCAGAAGTTGAAGTCCCATTTATTTTTAGCGAACAAGATAAAGGTAAATCATGGACAACGTCTCAACCTGCACCTGGTGAATTTTTAAATCTATATGAAGATGCTTTGAAAGAAGGATATGATAAAATATTTGTTCTTGGACTAAGTAGAAACATATCAGGGACATACCAAAGTGCTTTATTAGCAAAAAATATGTTAAAAAATCCAGAATCAGTTTATCTGTTTGATACAATGCTTTGTGCTTATGGGACAGAAATGATTGGTGTTGAGTTATTAGAGTTGGTGAACAACAAGTTGCCTGAAGAAGAGATTATAAGTAGAATTAATACGTTAATCGCAAATTCACAGCAAATGTTCACAGTTGAAAACTTATTCGCGCTTGTAAAAGGTGGAAGACTAACATTGGCAAAAGCGGCAATTGGAACTGTGTTAAGATTAAAACCAGTTATAAGAGTTGTTGATGGAAAACTTAAGAATGTTCATAGTGAAAGAACGTACAAGAAACTTCATAGATACTTTATCAATGAAATGAAGAAGACAACAGAAGGACATAAAAAATTATACGTTTATATAACTAGCCATTTCTCAGATGATAGCAGTGAAGCAGTTAAAGCATTAATAGAAACTGAATTTCCCAATGCTAAAATCACATATACAAAATATCTTGGACCAGTATTTAGTATTCATGTTGGTAGAAAAGGATATGGAATTAGCTGGTGTTACGAATAAAAAAAAAGACCAAATTTGGTCTTTTTATTTTAGTAATTTTAGCCCGTACAATATTTTTCCAATTGTAGGGGTTTTTACTTTGATTACTTCGTAAGGGCACATTTCCTGACAACAATAGCATCTTATGCATTTTTTATAGTCATAAACGGGAGGTTTGGTTTTATCTCCGTTTTTAAATGTTAAAGCTTTATCCTCTAAAGGACAAACTTCAACACAAATCCCACATTTTTTACATATATCCTCTATAATATATGGTTTTCTTATTACTGATTTTAAGAATGATAATTTCATACTATCCTCTTTTTTAAGTTCTACTCTCTCAATGTTGAATTCCTTATTCACAAGAGGTTCAATATCTTCTCCAATGATTTCGATATTTTCGTAACTACCTAGTCCATACATTTGTCCGAAAGTTATAGTTGGAATCAGCATAGGACTAATATCTATTAACTTACAGAATACTGTATCTAAGGCAACTGGATCTGTTGAGATAAGTAATACATTCATTGGTACTGGATCACCATTTCTAGGTCCATTACCTTCCATTGCGATGATTCCATCCATAATATGTAAATCCACTTTAAGATAGTTGTTTAAATCTATAATCATTTCAGCAAAGTTGAATGCGTTAGTAAACCTACTATGCATTGCTCCTTTGTTATATCCAATAACTGCACCAAAAGGATTCTTGATAGCACCTGTAATTCTTTGTAGAGCATGTGCTTTCATTTTTGGTAGGTTTATAATTGCATCAGCTTCTAATATTCCATTGGCGATATCAAACTGCTTACAAACAGTTCCATTTGGGAATGATTCTTTTTTACCATTCACAAAATCTGCAATTGGAATATCGTATTTATTGGCTACTTCTAAGATTCCAGTCTTTTGTGCAACTTTTTCTGGATTACCAAATCCAGGACTGTCTCCAAATGTAGTATTATATTCGTTTTCCTTCATTATTCTAGCAACTGCTTCAAATACAGCTGGATGTGTAGTGGCTGCCTTTTCTTTTGCGGATGCTACTAACATGTTTGGTTTTAATAATGTCTTCTTTTGTTTCGGAATTATAGATTCAATACCACCTAATTGATCTAACCCCCATTTTAATTTCTGATAGATTTTCTCTGGATCATATTCATTACACTGTAAAACTACTACCTTGCTCATAAAAACACCACCTTGACAAAATTATATCAAAAAATCACTCAATAAAAAATATGTTTTATAATATAATGTTTTTATAGGTGATATTATGACAATTATAAGAAGAATAGAGAAACTGTTGGAGAATAAGAATAACATAGTTATAGCAATCGATGGACAAAGCGGTAGTGGGAAATCTACACTTGGTCAGAAACTAGCAGATTATTTCAATGGGCTACTAATCCATATGGACGATTATTTCTTAGCCCCTGCGATGAAAACGAATGCTCGTTTATCTCAAAGTGGTGGAAATGTACATCATGAGAGATTAAAAGAGGAACTATTTAAGAATCTATCTAACGCTACATTTAATTTAAGAAAATTCAACTGTATGACAAATATATTAGAAGATTCAATAGTATGTAGCAATAATAAGGTGATTATAGTAGAAGGTGTGTATTCATTTCATAGGAATCTGCGTGATTTTTACGATCTTAAAATTTTACTCACAATACCAACAGATGTTCAGTTAAACAGAATCAAAGAACGATCTGGTGAATTTATGTTAAACCGCTTTATTAAAGAGTGGATACCTTTAGAAAACCACTATTTCAAAGAGGAGAACATTGAAAAGATAGCCGACATAATTCTTGAAAATTGATGGTTTATTTACATTGTTTTATGGTATAATATTAACACTTGAGAGGTGAACAATATGATGTTTTTTGATTTTGCGAATCCTTATTTGATTTATGCATTTTTTGTATTGCTAACTGCTTTTGCGATTCATGTTATATTTACAAAACAAGTTTTCGTTAGAAAACATATGAAGACAATACTTATTGTTGCTACTTTTTTATTGTTATGGACACAGTATGTGAGATATTTTGATGTTTTGATTTTTAAATCTAAGTTCGAAATTGGTGCACATTTACCATTCTATATTTGTAGAGTTAGTGCTGTTGTTTTGTTATATTATACAATTACTCAAGACAAACGAGTAGAGGGCTTCCTGTTTTACTGGGGTGCATTAGGATTAGCAGGTATAATATATCCAAATGGTCCGATTAATAATATTGAGAATTTAACAGAAACATTCTACATAGATCATTTTCTGTTAACGTTGATTCCATTTTTTATTATCGTTTACAAAGGGTACAGACCAACAATTAAAGGTTTGTTCGCTATTGTAGGAGTGATGTTTGTTATGCTTTTTGCATTTGTTCCATTAAATGCATTATGGAATTCGGATTATTTCTATTTAGCAAATCAAAGCATTTTTGGGGAGCTATTCCCAGACAGTACAGTCGTTGTATTTATACTAGTACATTGCTTAGCTGCAACAATATTCTTTTATTGGTATTATAGAATGTTTAAAAATTTTGACTTAAAGGTAAGTGAATAAAATGAGAATAGGATTATTTACTGATGCATATCATCCAATTGTTTCAGGTGTCAGTGTATCGTTAGAAATACTTAAAAGAGAATTAGAGAAATTAGGACATGTAGTTTTTATATTCACCCATGAGCATCCTATGCAAACGGAAGATCCATCTATTATTAGATGCAAAGGGAAAACTCTTCCAATGAAGAGTATGAAAGAATATAAAGTATCAAAAGTTACAAATAAAAACATTAATCGTGTTTTAAGTTTTAACCTTGATATTATCCACTGTCATACCGAGTTTTCGATTGGAAGACTTGGAAGAAAAGCAGCTCGTAGAGCAGGTATTCCTGTTGTTCACACGTATCACACAATGTATGAAGATTATTGTCACCATATAACAAAAACATTTGCAAGACCTTTAAGGTTTATTTCAAAGATATATTCAAAAAGATTTGCCAATAGTGCTGATCAAGTTATTTTTCCAACGATTAAAGTGAAGAGAACATTTGATCGTTATGGATTCGAGAAGCATTCAGAGATTATTCCAACTGGTATATACTTAGACAGGTTTAGAAGAATTAACTTTAAGGAATCTGAAATCCTGGACTTAAAAATTAGTGTAGGGTTGTCAAAAGACGACTTTGTATGGTTATTCTTAGGTAGATTATCAAGAGAGAAAAATATTGAATCAATGATAAAAGAGTTCAGTAAATTGAATTTACCTAAAAATAATAAGCTACTTATTGTTGGAGGCGGACCTGATATAGAGTTATTCAAGAAGTTAGTTATCAAGCTTGGATTAACTGAAAAGGTGTTATTTACTGGTATGATAAAACCTAATCTTGTACCTATTTACTATCATTTGGCAAACTTGTTCATTAACTTTAGTGATACAGAAACACAAGGGTTAACCTTCATAGAAGCTCTAGCTGCTGGTTTACCTGTAATTGCAAAGTATGATGATAACTTAGAAGGTGTAATTATAGATCATTATAACGGTTTAACATTTAATGAAGTCTCTGAGTTTAGAGATACATTCTATGAGTTAACCGAAAACAAAGTTAAATTTGATGAAATTACTAATAATGCCTCAAAAGCTATTGAGCAATTTAGTGCGCAAAACTTTGCTTTGAATATTGAAAGAGTATATAAAAACACATTAGAAAAGGCTAACTAAGTTAGCCTTTTTATTTATTCATCATCTTCTTTGAAGTAATCATTTTGTAGAATTGAAACATTATTGAAGTATTCAATCATGAAATCTTCTTTTAATTTCAATAAATACAAATCGTCTACATTTCCAGAATATATCTCATATTCTTCACTAATAGAATGATATTTAAATCCTTCTGAAACAAAACTTAAATCTGCGAATCGGACTACGTTTTGTGTGTTCGATAATGCGTCATGTCCAAACACTTTACTATAATCCAAATCTAGATTAAATAAATTTGCTAATGTTGGCATAATATCGATACTACTCATAAATGCTTCTTTGTTATTATCAAATATCGTTATGGCAGGATCATTATTGACAACTATAAATGGTACGTTATGTAAATCCATATCGTCATTGTCTTCTTTGATATCATCATAATCCCAAATTACATTATCATCAATTCCATATGCATAGTGATCTCCGAAGATAACAATTACTGTGTCTTCTAGTCTACCGGCATTTTCTAACTCAGTTAGCAAATGTCCAAGAGCTAGGTCTAGTTCGATGTTTGCAGCTAAATACCAGAACATTTCATTGTCTAATGTGATTCCATTGTCAATTTCGTATTGTCTAACTGTGTCTTCATGTTGTGAACCTATTTCATGTCCAGATGTATAATTTAGATGACCTGATACTGTTAACATATTTACAAAGAATTGTTCTTCTTCAATAAAGTAAGGTATCGCTTTTTCCATCATTTCTAAATCACTTTGCCAAGCATGATTATTAACGATCCCAGTTGGTTCTTCAGCAAACATTCCTAAGTCAACACCACCAAAGTAGTAGTTATAACCTAATGTTTCTTCATGAAATTTTGTTCTAGGATAGAAGTAATCGGTATAATTATGGAAACTAAATGTTTCATATCCAAGTTCTTCGAACATCTTAGGCATTGTATATGGGAAAGCATTATCCATATAAGCACTCATGCTTAGTGTAACGTTCTTGTCAGGGTAGTATGAAGTCTGTACTTGGAATTCAGTATCAGCTGTTGATCTATAGTGTAATGGAGAATAGTAGTTTTCAAAATATGAATGATTCTCCATCATATTGTATAAGTTTGGTGTTAAAGTTTCGTTGATTGCAAAAGTATCTAAACTTTCAGCGGTAATAAGTATTAAGTTTTTACCTTCAAACTGATCTGTATATGCATTGTTTTGATGTTTTGTTCTACTTTCAAAGAATGCGTTGATTAAATCTTCTCTTTGATCCTCTGTTAGAGGATCGTTATCTAATTTAAATATATTGAAGAAATCCCTTTGCGAGTACGTCAACAGTCCGAATTTTTTAATTGCTGCTTGAGAATCATATAGGTTAGTGAAGATATCCATTTCACTATATGATAATTCTATTTCCGGATGTGGTGGAACTTCATTTATAGTATTAATACTTATAAAATATGTAAATATAAATGCCGTTAAGAAGTAAAGAGGCATTTTCAAGTTCTTGTATGATATATCAAAACTAATCATTTTATATTTGCTTAATCCAATTGTTATAATGATTGGTAACAAGTACAATAATTGTCCAAAATTCATAGATCGTAAGTACTTACTTAGGAACGACCATCCAAGTCCTATATCTGATGCTGTGCTTATTGTTAAAAAAATACCTTTAAAGAATGAAAAATATAATTCTTGATTCACATATAAGAATGTAACAAATGATAAAATAACATATGTTAATATCTTCATAGTCTTAGGACTAAAGAATTTCAAGAAGAACATTATCAAAACAGTATAAGATAATGTAAATAATAGTATTCTAAATACAGCCATCTCTGAATTGATGGTTAGTATTCTAATTTTGAAGATTAATTCAAAATATGTAATTGTAAATAAAAAGATTGAAAATAATAATAATGAGTTTCTTAAATTTTTGTTCATAAGTCCACACCTCTACTCAAATTATTATACTACAACAATTTATTTAATCAAACAAAGCATAAATAAAAATAAATAAAAAAATAATAAGCAAAACAATGAGATTTATGGTATTTTTAACTTGACAATTGATACTCAAAAGAATAGAATAATATTAGTCTCTTTTTAAGAGAAGCATTTGGCGATTGTGGTGAAGTGGTTAACACACCGGCTTGTGGCGCCGGCATTCGTGGGTTCGATTCCCATCAGTCGCCCCATAATGGGCTATGGCCAAGTGGTTAAGGCATCGGACTTTGACTCCGTGACCGAAGGTTCGACTCCTTCTAGCCCAGCCATTATGTGCGGGTGTGGCGGAACTGGCAGACGCGCTAGATTTAGGCTCTAGTTCTTCGGAGTGCAGGTTCAACTCCTGTCACCCGCACCATGATAAAATAAAAAGGCATAATTTATTATGCTTTTTTTATGCTTTTTTTAAGTATTATAGCCCTCCAAATCATTTAAATACAATCCATCGCATTTTTTTGATATAATATAGAAAAGAATATTTGGAGGTTTTGATATGTTTAAATTGTTCAAGAAGAAAAAAAGTAATAAGTCAGAAGTTGTAGAAGCGAAAACCGAAGTAGCAAAAGAACCAGTAGCAAAAGAACTAGTAGTAGAAGAACCTGTGGAAAAGGAAGTTGAAAAGAAAAGAAGAGCTTCAAACCATATTACAAAACATCCACAAGGTGGATGGCAAATTAAGAAATCTGGATCTGATAGAGCGTTAAAGAGATTCAAGACTCAAAAGGATGCAATTGAGTTTGCTAAAGGATTAGAAGATACTACCAGAACAGGATATATCATTCATAAAGCGGATGGGAAGACTAGAAAAAAGACTTATTAGTTTGATGTGCAAACCAATAGTTATTGATTTAAAATCACATAAAAAGTATAATATATTATGTTAAAGACACTTCAAGATAATATCGGGCAATAAAGTGTCGTAAAGCAATGTATATTGCTTTTTTATGTATTATAGGTAAATACTACAAGAGAGGTGAAGAAAATGGCTGATAAGCAAGTTTTAGAACGAATTGCTTACACTGATGAGTTAACGGGTTTAAAGAACAAAAATGGGTTACTAGATGATTTCGCTGATTCAAACCTTGAAAATCAACACTTCATATATGTTGATATAGATGAATTCAAGAAAATGAATGCTGTATTTGGAATTGATGCGGTTGATAGATTATTAATAATCATATCGAACACTTTACAGGATTATTGTGGTATGTCTACAGTTTACAGAGTAGGAGCAGGACAATTTGTCCTTGTTACGGAGAGTCATATTATATGTGAACCAAGTGAGTTGCAGCGTTTACTAAGACAACCAATCGTTTTGGATGATTTGCAGATAATGGTAAATGCGAGTATCTGTGTTTTAGATCATGATGATTTTCCAAAATCAACGCTAAAGGGTGTTATTAAGTTAATGCAATTAACGCTAGATATTGAAAAGAGAAATGGTAAAAACGTACTTGTTTTCGCAAGTAATAAATCAAGAGAGTTATATGTTGAGAAAAGAGATATCGCACTCAGTTTATTTAGTGGAGTTCAAAATAATGAATTCTTTCCTAAGTTCATACCTTTCGTTGATACGTACACCAATGAGATTATTGGTTACGAGACTGTTTCAAGATGGAATCTGAATGGTAAGATGTTGAAGCCACATTGTTACCTAGAAGCTGCAGAGTGGACAGGTTTGGTTTATGACATTGAAATGAAAATGTTTGAAGAGGGAGTTAAGTTCCTCAAAGAGTTAAGAGGAAACAAAGCGGTTAGTTCAAATAAATCGATTGATTTATTCAAAAGATTTAAAGTAGGTGTACACTTTAGTGCACATACGTTAAAAAGAGTAGAAATTTCTGATTTGGTTAAGATACTTGCTCACTATGGTGTTTCGCAAAAAGATATCATTATTCAAACACAAGAGAAATTCATTGTGGATAAAGAAGCATACGATAAAATAAAAGAATTCCATGGGCAAAGATTTATGGTTGGACTAGATGATTATGCAAATAGTTCAGCGAGTTTATCTTTCTTAGCGGATTTAAAAGTAGATATCATTAAGCTTAGTGAAGAGTTATTGAATAAGATTGATGACAATCAAGAGTATACAAGAATGATGAATGTTTATAAGTTCATTGTTGATATTGCTAAGAAATTCAATATTACTGTTGTATCAGATGGAGTTAATTCATCTGAAAACGCAAGATTAATTCGCGAATTAGATGTTCACATTGGCTTGGGTAATTTCTATACAAGAGCAATCCAAAAAGAAGAATTTATTGATTACGCTGTAAACAATAGAAAAAAGAGGTTTAAATAGAAATGAATATTCTATTAAGTACAGCCTCAGGTGAACAAGCAATGTCGTTAATTGAATCATTCTACACAAATCACATCTTTATGCTTGGACTAATGATTGTTATGGCAATCATTGGTGGAAAACTAATTGAAAAACTTAATTTCCCTAAAGTAACTGGATATATCTTAATGGGGATTTTAATAGGACCAAGTTTTTGGGGAATAGTACTAAGTAATGTACAATACTTACTACCTGGAGAAAATCACATTGTATTTGATGGATTAATATCAACTGAAATGATGCATGCTTTCAAAATTATTAGACAAGTTGCAATCGGATTTATTGGGTATACAATCGGTCTGGAATTAAAGTTATCGAAGTTAAAGAAAACTGGAAAACAAGTAACAGTAATTACTTTAGCACAAGCATTTGTAACGGCATTTTTAGTTGGTGGAAGTGTATTTGTCTTCTTATTGATTACCAAAAACCCACATGCATTGACATATGGATTGATACTTGGTGCAATAGCGACAGCTACTGCTCCAGCACCTATTGTTGCTGTTGTAAAGAATTATAGAACTAAAGGTCCAGTAACAGATGTATTACTACCTTTAGTAGCTTTAGATGATGCAATTGGAATAATGTTATTTGCTACAATGTTATCACTAGGTACTACATTACTTGGAGTTTCTGGAGAAGCATTATCAGTCCTACATATCATTTGGGAACCGGTAAAAGAGATTGTACTTAGTTTAGGACTAGGGGCGATTATTGGTATCGTGTTATCTAAAATAGTTAGAAAATTTAATAGAGATAACGATTCTATGTTATTGATGATGATAATTTCTGCTGTATTTTTAGGAATTGGTCTTGGACAAGTAATTCATGCCTCGGCAATTTTATTACCTATGACTATTGGTGTAGTACTTACAAACACAATTGATGAATCATTTGAACATAGACTAACAAGAACAACAGATTTATTTTCAGCGCCTATCATGTTGTCATTCTTCATGATTGCTGGTCTAGAATTAGATTTAACTAAAATACCAATCATTGGTGTGCTAGGTATTATTTATATCGTAGTACGTGTAGTTGGTAAAGTTGGAGGATCATACGTCTCTGCTAAAGCTGTAAAAGCACCACCTACAGTTATCAAGTACTTAGGTTGGACTTTGATTCCACAAGCGGGTGTTGCAATTGATATGGCAATAACAGCTAATCAAAGATTTAGTAACTTAGCTGGATTCGCTGATATTGGGAAAAACATTATGGCTATTGTTTTAGCCGCAACTGTCTTCTATGAAGTAGTTGGATTGGTTATTGTTAAGAACGCTCTTAATAAAGCCGGTGAAATTGATGCTGCCGATACGGGTTGGCAAGGATAATATAAAAAAAGAAGCTAATTTAGCTTCTTTTCTTTTTATAGTTCACCTAGAACAAGTTCAGCATGACCTTTTGCCTTTACATTTCTGTATTCTTTGGTTATGTTACCATCTTCATCAAGAATGAACGTAGATCTTACAATCCCTAAATATGTTTTACCATACATCCTCTTCTCTTTTAAGACATCAAATGCTTTTACTAACTCTTCATCTTTGTCACTTAATAGTAATAAATCTAAATCTTGTTTCGTAATGAAGTTCAAATGAGATTTAACACTATCTCTACTAACTCCAATAATTTTATAACCTTTTTCTAGAAAATCATTTTTTAGTGATGTAAAAGTTTTAGATTCTAAAGTACAACCAGATGTATTATCTTTCGGGTAAAAATATAGAACTATTTTTTGCCCTTTAAAATCGGTAATTGAATAAGTATTATTATCACTTGCATCAAGTTTTATCGTTTTGTAGTTCATCTCTTTTTTCCTTTCTTGTTTTTGGAACTGGATCAAATCCACCTTTACTAAGGGGATTACATCTTAATATTCTCCAAACTGATAAGAGGCTAGCATATAGGAAATTATGTTTTTGATATGCACTTTGAGCATATGTAGAACATGATGGATGGTATCTACAAGTTGGATTCGTACTTTTTGTTCTTTGCTTATACAATCCAATTAATTTCAACATTAGTTTGTTCATTCTCTCACCTCTTCATTGAAATTTTAACACTTATATTATAAAGCTTCAAGAAATGTGTTTTTTTGTTAGACAAATAGATTCTTTTTCTTTATAATACCTTGTGTGGTGATAGTATGATAAACAAACAATATATAGAAGCGTTTTATGACTATTTTGATGAAATAGCAGAGATCCTTTTTAATAGTTATCAAAAAAGTTATTTAGAGGCAATGAACGAAGCCTTTAACTTTTTGTTAGATGATTCTTTAGAGGACAACTACAGTGATGAAGACATCGCTGAGTTTTATAAGAAAAAAGAAAAAATAATTCAAATTGAGTTTTCTGGTGAAGATGTTAGAAAAGCTGTACAAATTGGTTTATTAAAAGGATATAAGCATACATATAGTTCTAATGCATTGATAACTCCTGATACCATTGGTATTTTTATGAGTTACCTTGTTAAGAAATTATATGCAAACAAGGTACTTGAAACAGTACTGGATCCATTGATTGGAACTGGGAACCTTGTTTATACAATCGGAAATCATATTGATCAAAAGATAAAAGTCTTCGGTGTGGATAACGATATTATAAAATGTAATCTAGCTAGAAACCTTGGAGATTTAATCAATACAGAGAATGAAATTTTCTTTCAAGATACATTGAAGTACTATGATAATGGATTTGATTTGATTGTTATGGATATGCCGATTCTAGAACAAAAGGAACCGTATTTACCTTATCAAGTAATCAACCATCACCTAGTATCTTTAAAAGATGACGGATATTTACTTGCTGTAATTGATAATGATTTCTTTGAACAAGTTGGTAGTGACGTATTTAGAAAAGAGATTTCAGAAGTAGGACACATATTTGGACTAATAAAATTACCTGATAGTATGTTTAAGGCAAACCCTAAAAGTATATTAATTATTCGTAAAAAAGGGGAAAAGGAAATCGAGATTAAAGATTTCTTATTGGTAGACTTACCATCATTCAATGATATGGAAAATTTTAACAACACTGTGAATCAAATTGATCTTTGGTTTAGTGAAAGAGAGGAAATACTGTAATGAAAATAATGGCTGTAAACGCAGGAAGTTCATCATTAAAATTCCAACTTCTAGAAATGCCTTCTGAGGCTTTGTTAGTTAGTGGAGTAGTAGAAAGAATAGGGTTAGAAGACTCGATATTCACTATTAAGTTCAACGGTAAGAAGGATAAAGAAGTTACAAATATCATTAACCACAATCAAGCTGTTGATATGCTTCTTAGCAAATTGATTAAACTAAACATCTTATCTTCATTAGATGAAATTGAAGGTGTTGGACACCGTGTTGTACATGGTGGAGAGAAGTTTAGCGATAGTGTAATCATTACTGATGAAGTTATAAATGCAATTGAAGATGTAAGTGATTTGGCACCATTACATAATCCAGCGAACTTAACTGGTATCACTGCATTTAGCAATGCGTTACCAAATGTGAATGGAGTAGCGGTTTTTGATACAGCATTTCACCAAACTATGGATCAAGTAGCTTACTTATACAGTGTTCCATATGAGTGGTATACAAATTATGGTGTGCGTAAGTACGGATTCCATGGTACGAGTCATAAATATGTTAGCTTAAGAGCAGCTGCAATGCTTGATAAGCCTGTTAAAGATACAAAAGTAATTGTTTGTCATATTGGTAATGGTGCAAGTTTATGTGCTGTTGATGGTGGACGTAGTATTGATACATCAATGGGATTCACACCACTTGCAGGAATTGCAATGGGAACAAGATCTGGTGATATAGATCCAGCAATCGTTCAGTACATATCTCAAAAAGAAGGTAAAACACTTGATGAAGTAGTTAGTGTTTTGAATAAAAAATCAGGATACATAGGATTAAGCGGATTATCTAGCGATAGCAGAGATTTATGGGAAGCTGCAAACGCTGGAGAAGCGCGTTCTATTTTAGCTGTTGAGAAACAAGGTAAAATGATAGCGGATTACATTGGTGCATATTATTTAGCACTAGGTGGATGCGACGCAATTTGCTTTACAGCAGGTATTGGAGAAAATGCAGGAGAAACAAGAAAACTAGTAGCAGACAGATTATCAGCGCTTGGAATATTCTTAGATGAAGATAAGAATAGTACACGTGGAGAAGAAACTGTAATATCTACAAAAGAATCAAAAGTAAAATTATTACTAATTCCTACAAATGAAGAAGTAATGATCGCAAGAGATACTGTTAGATTGATTAAATAAAAGTAAAAGACAATTTTTATAAGTACTATCTTTATACAAAGGAGGTAGTATATGAAAAAAATTGTCTTTTTTATTTTAATGTTATTCGCAACACCTATCAATATCTCCGCAAACCCTGTTATCGAAGAATGTGGGAGTGGAGAAATAGAGATAGATTACAAATCAACAAAGGGCGCAACTGTGGTAAAGAGAGGAAACAACCCGTTTCTAGTACACTTGGAACATGAAAATGGTAGTTACTATGTAAATGGTGTTATTTGCGATAGTGATACGTATGTTATTTATGGATATTCTCATTTTAATAACAGTGATACATTTTATGATCCATTGTTGATTGTGTTAAATGACAAAGGAGAACAACTACACATTATTCATGATGATTATGGAGAACTAGAAGAAATAGTAGATGTGGTATGGTTTGATAATGTGTTCGCAGTTGTTACAGAACAACATTCATTTGTCGAGGACCCTGAATTCCTGAACACTTATGTTACTTTATATGACAATGATTTTAATATGTTAGAGGAATTTATCTTTATGGAGGAATTCACCGAAGTTTTAGTAAAAGAGTCTTTATTAGTCATAAACTATGATTCAGACTCTGAATATGATATAGGTATTAAATCAAACGGTGAAGAAGTATCGATTGAGCAAATCTTTGATTTTGATTCAAATTACTACGATGAAATATATATACCATACATAAATACAGCGTATATTAATAATGAACCACACATCAACGGTATTAGACTTTCTTATCCAGGTGTTTATGATTTAGACTATAATAATCAACTTTATAATTTCAGTCTACACCCAATTATTACTGGAGTGTCTGATAAAGAGCTATATACTGAACCTATCTTTATCAACGTATCGGGTGGTAATGTTCTACTTAACGGGGAATTATATGTAAATGATACAGAAGTGAATGAACCGGGAAACTATAGATTAGAAATAATTGGCAACAATAATTATTCACAGGTAATTGAGTTTACAATAAAGGCTGATATTGATGGTGTTATAAATGGACATATATATTCTGAAGAAATGCTTATAACATTTACAGGGACTGGATACTTAAATAGTAACCAAGTAACTTCCCCTTTAATCATTGAAAAAGAAGGAGAATATGTATTTCGCGTAATTGGAACAGAAGGGTACAGTGAGGAATATACATTTGAAGTCAGTAAAGAGGATAATTTCGACCTAGTTAACTTCATTCAAAAGATCGATGTTTACATAGTTGTTGGAGTATTAATCGCAGGTATCATAATAATAAAGAAAAGTAAGTAGTAATTGCTTTTCTTTTTATGTTTGAAATACAATCTATGATATAATTTTAAAGAGGTGATACATCATGAATTTTACACATTTATTTGTGGAAACCAATTACTCGATGAACGGAAGCAATATTACGATTAAAAAAATGATAGAAAAGGCGAAGGAATTTGGTTTTTCTTCTTTGTCTATGACAGATAATAGAATGTATGGAATCATACAATTCTATAAGGAATGTAAAAAAAATGATATTAAACCGATACTAGGACTTCAGGTAATCGTTGAGGGAGTAAATAGCGATTCTAGAAATAGTGTTTTGTTATATGCTACGAATAATACGGGGTATCATAATCTATTAAAAATAGCTAGTGTTAGCGCTGTAAATGGATATTTGAAACTAAGTGAAATGAAAGCATATGGGAATGGTGTGTTGGCAGTTTACCAAACAGATGGTTCTGAGCTGTTTAATTACTTTTCCAGTAATATGAAGAAGGAATTTATTGAAGTAATCAATATGTTGAATGATACATTCAAGGAGTATTTGGTTAGTGTATCAGCAAGTGAAGAACTGAATGATTATTTTGAGAATAAAATGAAATTGGTTTATACAGATAAAGTGGAATACTTTGAACACAATGATAAAGAGATATTTTCTACGTTGAAGAAAATATTTAATAAGACAGTGGACGACTTGTTTGATCAAGAGAAACAATCTCACTTTAGAGAATTTGATATAAGTTCATATAAATATAAGAATGCTTTGGATAATGTTTCTTTTATAATTGAGAAATGTAATGTTGATTTGTCATTTGACAAAACACATCTACCTAAGTATCCAACTAAGAACAATATAAGTAGTAGAGACTATTTAAAAGCATTGGTATTGAAAGGACTAGATAAGCGTCTCGAAAACAGAGATGTAGATCGAAATCTATATAACAAAAGAGTTCAGTATGAACTTGATGTAATAAACAGTATGGGATACAACGATTATTTTCTAATTGTTTGGGACTTTGTTAAGTATGCTAAGCAAAAGAAATATTTAGTAGGGCCAGGTCGTGGGAGTGCTGCTGCATCATTAGTATCTTATTGTTTAGGGATAACTAGTGTGGATTCATTAGAATACGACTTAGTATTTGAGAGATTCTTAAACCCTGAAAGAATAACGTTACCAGATATTGATATGGATCTACCAGATGATAAACGCGATGACATAATAAAATATGTAAATGAACTGTATGGCAAAGACAAAGTTGCAAGTATATGTACGTTCGGTACTTTTCAAAAGAAATCAGCAATCAGAGATTCTGCAAGAGCATTAAATATAGATGGTATTGTAATAGATGAAATCATTAAAAGAACTGATAATCACGATACAATAGCTAGTATGATGACTGATTCTGAGGAAATAATCAACATTATGTCGCAAAATGAACAGGCAAAAGAACTTTTAAACGTTGCATCTAGAGTAGAAGGTTTAATTAAACACGTATCTACTCATGCAGCTGGAATTATAATTGGAGAGAAAAAACTTGTTGAACATACAGCATTACAAAATGGATTGCTAGATATGTATCAAACCCAATATGAAGCCAAAGATCTAGAAAGTTTAGGGTTACTAAAGATAGACTTTTTAGGACTTAGAAACCTAACTTCAATTGATAAAGTTGTTAGAATGATAAATGAAAAAGAAGGTACTAACATAGATATATATAAAGTACCTTTAGACGATAAAAAGACATTTGAGTTACTAAAAAAAGTGGATGTAACAGGTGTGTTTCAGTTAGAAAGTCAAGGAATGAGAAGTCTAATCGGACAAATGCAAATGAAAGAGTTTGAAGATATTGTTACTGTTTTGGCTTTGTTTAGACCTGGACCTATGGAGAATATTCCTTCATATATAAAAAGAAGATTTAAAGATGAGGAAGTTACATTTCCACATCCAATTTTAAAAGAAGTACTTGGCCCAACAAATGGGATTATTATATACCAAGAGCAAATAATAAAAATCGCATCACTATTCGCAGGATATAGTCTTGGAGAAGCAGACGTCTTAAGAAGAGCTGTATCAAAGAAACAAGGTGATGTTTTAGAAAAAGAGCGTAAGAACTTTGTTACAAAAGCAAGAAACAAAGGTCATAAAGATGAAGTGAGTAATGAGATATATAACTATATCGTTAAATTCGCAAATTATGGATTCAACAGAGCCCATAGTGTTGCATATGCAATGGTTTCCTATTGGATGGCTTATTTAAAGGCGAATTATCCTAAGTATTTTATTAGTGTGTTAACAAGTAGTGTTATTGGTAGTGAATCACAAATGAGAAACTATATATTTGAAGCTAATAAATTAGGTGTTCAAATATTAAAACCAAGTGTTAATACGTCAGAACTTATCTTTATACCAGAAGAAAACGATCTACGTTATCCTTTATTGGGAATTAAAAATGTGGGAATCAACTCAGCAAATCAACTATTAGAGGAACGAAAAGCGAGTGGTGAATTCAAATCTTTTATTGATTTTGTAAGCAGAGTAGAAGGAAAATTAAATAGAAGAGTTATTGAATCCTTAATTAAAGCAGGAGCATGTGATATATTTAAGTTGAATAAGAGAACGATGATTGAGAAATTAGAAGAAGTCCTTAATTTCTCTACATTCGGGACATTTATAAGCAAAGAGGAATTTCTTATTGAGAATATGGAAGAATACTCATATCAAACTCTAGAAGACATGGAAAAAAGTGTCCTTGGGTTCAATTTAACGATGAATCCATTGATGGAATATCAAGATTATATTGATAAACATCAACTACTTAAACCAAGTGATATTACACTTGAACATGTTGGTAAAGAGCTTAGAATTATAGGGTTATTAAGTTCAATAAGAAGAATTAAAACAAAAACTAATAAGAATATGGCATTTATCTCAGTTCAAGATGAGTACAATAAGTTAGATGCTGTATTGTTTTCAACGTTATATCAAGAAAACGAAAATAGTATATTTAAGAACAAAGTCTATTTGTTCATGGTGAAAGTTGAAGAGAGAAATGGCAATGTACAATTAATCGTAAACAAACTACATAAAATGGGAGAGTAAAGCCCTTACATTACGATTTCAGTAGTAATAATAATTGATTATGTTATAATCATTTTGGTGGTGATAATTATGAAAAAGATTGCAGTAATGACTTCTGGGGGAGATGCTCCAGGGATGAACGCAGCAGTAAGAGCCGTAGTTAGGACTGGGCTTCATAATGGATATGAGGTTTATGGTATCTATAATGGGTATGAAGGTCTGACGAATGGTGAAATCAAAAAACTAGCTCGTGAAGATGTTGGTGGGATTATCAACCGTGGTGGAACAATTCTAGGATCTGCTAGATTCCCAGAGTTTAAAGAAATTGATGTAAGAAAGAAAGCGATCAAACAATTAGAAAAGTTAGGGATAGATGGAGTTGTAGTCGTTGGTGGTGATGGGACATATAGAGGTGCTCAAGCGTTAACTGAAATGGGTATCAACTGTATTGGATTACCTGGAACAATAGATAATGACATATCTTCAACAGATTACACAATCGGGTTTTATACAGCCCTACAGACTATTGTTGATAGTATAGATAAATTAAGAGATACGTCAATGTCTCATAAACGTTGTAGTGTGGTTGAAGTTATGGGAAGACACTGTGGTGATTTGGCTCTTTACTCTGGTATTAGTGCTGGTAGTGAGTATATAATAACTCCCGAAACAGGATTCCATAAACAACTTGTACTAGATAAGATAAAAGAATCACATGATTTAGGTAGAAGACACGCAATTGTCGTTGTCACAGAACACATACTTAACGTAACTGACTTCTCACAAGAGATAGAAGATTACACAAAATATGAAACAAGAGCAACCATTCTTGGACATATCCAAAGAGGTGGAGACCCTGTCGCATTTGATAGAGTATTGGCTACTGAAATGGGTGAATATGCTGTAGACCTTTTGAAATCTGGAAAAGGTGGACGTGCAGTTGGTTTAAACGGAATGGAGTTAGTCGATTACGATATTAACTTTGCATTAAGTAAAAAAAGAGAAATACCAAAAAAACGATACGGTCTTGTTGGAAGACTGGGTTAGGAGTATATTATGATACCATTTAATCAAACAAAAATTATTTGTACAATTGGACCGGGGAGTAACAATCTAGAAACCATGAAGGGGTTAGTAAACGCTGGAATGGATGTTATGAGAATGAACTTCTCTCATGGATCATATGATCAACATAAAAAAGAACTTGTTTTACTAAAAGAGATAAACAAGGACTTAAACACGCATGTAGCTGCGCTTCTTGATACTAAGGGACCTGAGATTAGAACACATCTGTTTAAAGATGGACAAGCGTTAATCAAAGAAGGTAGTAGAGTTAAACTTCGTATGGATGAAGTATTAGGTACAAACAAAGAGTTTAGTGTAAATTACCCAGATCTTGCAAGAGACGTTGTTGTTGGGGATACTATTTTAGTAGATGATGGATACCTAGGATTACAAGTTGTAGACATTGAAGACAATGCAATTATCGCACTTGCCTTGAATACTCATACCCTTAAAGATAGAAGAGGGATTAATGTACCTGGTGTAAAACTGCATTTAGACTTTGTTAGTAAAAAAGACCGTGAAGATATTATTTGGGGTTGCAAACAAAAAGTTGATTTCATTGCTGCATCATTTGTAAGAAGAGCTAGCGATGTACTAGAAATCAAAGCAATACTAAAAGAACATGGTGATTGTCACATTCAAATTATCTCTAAAATCGAGAATAAAGAGGGTGTGAAGAATATAGATGAAATCATTGAAGTAAGTGATGGAGTTATGGTAGCACGTGGAGATTTAGGTGTCGAAGTACCCGCAGAAGATGTACCTATCATCCAAAAAATGATTATTAAGAAATGCCATAAAGCAGGAAAAGTAAGTGTAACAGCTACTCAAATGCTAGAATCTATGATTGAACATCCAAGACCAACTAGAGCTGAAGTGAGTGATGTTGCGAATGCAATTTACGATGGAACGGATGCAATAATGTTAAGTGGAGAGAGTGCGATTGGGAAATATCCAATTGAATCTGTTCAAACAATGAATAGAATCGCTACAAAAATTGAAAACCAATTAGATAGAAAATCACTTGTAAAAAGAGCGAATAAAGATAGTGATCAAACCAGAGCAATTGAAACGAGTATCGCAATAAGTGTTGCGTATACAGTGATCCAAAGTAAAGTTGATCTTATTATTACACCTACAATGAGTGGTAATACAGCTAAGTATATATCTAAGTTTAGACCTAATGCGCGTATTTTAGCACTATGTCCAAATGAGATTATAGCCCACGGATTAGCGCTTCATAGTGGTGTAGAACCCGTAGTGTTTAAACTGGAGCCGGATACTGAAACAGTAATCCAATCTGCAGTTGAGCTGATTAAGAAAGAGTTTGGTATTGTAGAAGGAAACAGAGTGATTATAACTGGTGGTTTCCCAATTGGTACTAAAACAAACGGTATGAGAATCATCGATATTAAATAAGAAGATTAGTATTTATACTAATCTTTTTTTTGTTCACAAAACTTTCACATCTTTTTTCTTGCACTATTATATTTTGTATGCTAGTATACATTGTGTAGTAGCACATATTGTATAGGAGGCGATTATATGAGTACACAATTAAAAAAAGGTGTCCTTGAAATGGTTGTATTAAGTAAAATAGCACAAGCAGATAGCTATGGATATGATATATATCAATATATAGACAGTTACATGGTAATAAGTGAAAGCACAATTTACCCAATTCTAAGAAAACTAACAAAAGAGGGTTTATGTAGCACATACTTACGAGAAAGTAACGAAGGACCACCAAGAAAGTATTTCAAGATAACAAGACAAGGAATTACACGACTTCGTGATCTAAAAATAGATTGGAAGAAATTCGAAAATGTAGTAAACACATTAATAAGGAGTGATCGATATGAATAAGAATGAATTTTTAAGAAGACTTGAAATTGAGTTGAGTATTTTAGATAAAGTAGAAAGAAAAGAATTAATGGACTTCTATGAGGAACGTTTCTATAATGGTATCTATTATGAAAACAAATCAGAACAAGAAGTAGTCGAGGAGTTAGAAACACCTAGAGTAATTGCTAAAAACATATTAGACCAATATGGAATTAAACCAAAACATGTAAGTAAACCTGAAGAACGCTATGAAGGTGTCAAATTAGGAAGTCTTGTTTGGTTAGGTTGTGTGGACTTGTTCTTCCTTAGTTGGTTGATTCCAACATTATTCGGAATTACAGTTGCATTATTTGGATCAGTATTAGGATATATCCCAATGTTCACATTAATCATTGGTGAGAAGACTCAATATGACGTTATGATATTCTGGTTCGCAACAGGATTGTTTATCTTATTATTCAATTTTGCATTGGTTATCCTAGATTTATTCATTTGGACTTTAAAGAAATCTTTAAAATTCCATTTAGATACATTTAAGGTTAGAAGAAGAGCTGAGTTTAATAAGAAAATGAATAGAATAAATGTAGATAGTTTTATTAAAAAACGCAAAAAGCTAATGTCGATAAAACGCTTAACATTTATGGCAGCTGTATTGTTAGTTGGAATTTTTGGTTTTAGATTAGCGATTAATGCGGATAACATCTATGGATTATATGTCAATCAGATTTCTTATACAGATGTAGAGACAGTTGATGTATTAACTGATATTAATGATGAAACACCTTGGAGTATTGATGTTGACGTTGATAATATGCAAATAGTATTCGTTGTATCAGATACAAACGAAATTATTGTTACAAGAGAATACCAAGAGGATCCTGTAAGTTTCACAATGGAAATTAACGAAGACACAAACACAATTACTGTTGAACAAGAGAATGATTATGAATCATGGAATTTCAATTTCGATTGGAACCTAGAGGAAATTCTAAGAATGATCAAACCTGATATATTAACAATAGAAGTACCTGAAGGACTAGTAATAAATGCTACAAATTTATATACAATGAATGGTTCTATAGAAGTTGTAGGTGTTTCAGTTGAAGAGTTGATAGTTGAAAATTCAAATGGAGATATTAGGGTTGAAGATGTTATGGTAGATAGCAATGTGAATATAACATCGTTTAATTCAAATATAAGTATTGAAAATGTAACGGGATCTGGGCTGTTAAGTGTAGATACATCAAATGGTAGGATTTACGTAACAGAATCAGACTTTAACAGATATGATTTAGAAACTTCAAATGGTAAAATAAGATTAGAAGAATTAAACGTATTAAATAAAGATGGAGTTAAACTAGATGCTCAAACAAGTAATGGAAGAATCACATTGCATAATGTGTATGTAAGTGAAGTAGATTTAGATACATCAAATGGTGATATTATTTACAACAACGATGACCAAACATTTGATGTAGATTATTCAAGAAACACCTCAAATGGTGACATCGAAGGAAATGTTAATTAGGAACTTAGTTCAACATTGTTGACAAACCTATTAAACTGGTATATTATAGTACCCGACCGACTGTTCGGTCGGGTACATTTTTTTATGAAAATAACCAGTGAAATGGTTTATATATTGAAAGGAAGTTAAAACATGAAAAATTTAGCAAAATTCTCTGTAGACAGAGCGATTACAGTCTTCATGGCTGTAATATTGGTTATCGTGTTCGGGGTTGTATCTTATTCTAGATTAAGTACAGATTTATTCCCAAGTATGAATATACCAGTTAGTATCGTAGTAACAACATATATTGGGGCTAGTCCTGATGAGGTAGAGGAAGTAGTTACAAAGCCACTTGAGGAAGTGCTTAGTACAACGACTAATATATCTACTGTGACATCAAATTCACAAGAAAATGTTTCAATTATTATTCTTGAGTTTGGTAGCGATGCCAACATGGATTCGGCTGTAATTGAGATGAGAGAAAATCTCGATATGGTTTTATCACAATTACCTGATCAAGTAGGTAATCCAATGATTATAAAAATAAATCCTGATATGATGCCAATTATTCAATTCTCGGCTTCAGCAGAAGGAATGACACAATTAGAATTAACAGAATATGTTAATGAAGAAGTACTACCACAGCTTGAACGTCTTAGCGGTGTAGCAAGTGTTGATATGTCTGGCGGATATGAATCTGAAGTTAGATTGGTCTTAGACGAAGTCGAAGTGGCTAGTATTGATGCTCAGTACGTAGCAATGCAAATGATGCAGAATCCACTATTAGATGAGGAAGATGCAATGCATTTTGATAAAGAGTTTATCTCTAATATATTAAAAGCACAAAACTTTGCATTCCCAATAGGTTACTTGAATATCGAAGGTTCTAATTATCTTGTACGTGTTGGAGATGACTTTGGTACAGTAGCAGAATTAGAAGACTTAATATTATTTGATTTATCACCAATGATGGAACCAGTGACATTGGCTGATATACTTTTACCTGATGGAGATGGTGAAGTAATTAGATATATTAACGCAAATGAGAGAGAGTACTCAAAATTAAACGGTAACGCAGCTATTAGCGTTACGATTCAAAAGAGTTCGAACTTTGCAACAACTGACGTTACAAAAGAAGTTTTAGCGTTATTAGATGATATTAGCGCTGATGAAGAGGTTGATTTTACAATATTATTAGATCAAGGTGAATATATTGAACAAGCAACTGGAGGAGTAACTACGAATTTAATGTGGGGTGCTTTACTAGCAATGCTTGTACTAGCTGTATTCTTAAGATCAGCTAGAGCGACATTGATTGTTGCACTTGCTATTCCTATCAGTTTAATGTTTGCGATAGTATTGATCTACTTATCAGGTATTACATTAAACATCGTATCACTTGGTGGTCTTGCTTTAGGTATTGGTATGTTAGTAGATAACTCAATTGTAGTTATGGAGAACATATTCAGACTTAAAAAAGATGGAGCCTCAAATAGAGAAGCAGCTATTAAAGGTACGCAACAAGTAAGTGGAGCAATCATTGCTTCAACAATTACAACGATTGCTGTATTCCTACCAATCATATTTATTGAAGGATTCATTAAAGAAATCTTCATTCAAATGGCTTTAACAATCGCATTTAGTTTGTTTGCGTCATTAATGATCGCATTAACTTTAGTTCCTGCGATCAGTTCTAAAATATTAAAAGAAAATGGGGAACGTTCAGAAGACGAGAAACCTGTTGAAGAAAACAAATTTAAAAAAGGATATGAGAAACTATTTAAACTAGCAATGAAGTTTAAAATATTCATTATTGCTGGTGTTGTTGTATTATTCTTTGGTTCTATAGGACTATCACTGCAAAACGGATTCGAGTATTTCCCTGAGAGTGATGAAGGACAAATCAATGTAAGTATTGAAAATCCAAATGTCAACCCATACTCATACGAAGAGTTCATCACTATGTTAGATGAGTTCACAGCAGAAGTAATGGATGAATTTGATGATGTAGAAACTGTTGGTGTTACACTAGGATCACTTCAAAACATGTTCTTAGGAGTTTCAAATTCAGATTCAGCCAGTGCATCTATTATCCTAAGTGATGACAGAGAAATGAGTACATCTGAAATTATGGCTGAAATCCATAATCTATTAGCAGAAAATTATCCAAGAGTTGAATTTACTGTATCAGGTTCACAGCAACAAACAAGTATGCTAACTGGTGAAGGTATTCAAATTCAATTACAAGGATTTAGTTTAGAAGATTTGCAAACTGAAGCTGGAAACATTGTTACCTTATTACAAGATGTTGATGGATTAATCGATATTGATAGTGGTGTAGGTAAAGAATCATTAGAATATAAAATAACTGTTCGTAAAGATGATGCAGCAGCACTATTCTTGAATAATGCAATGATATTAGGTCAAGTAGCTGAAGCATTTGCTCATGAATCAGTTGTAACTACAATTAATGAAAAAGGTAGTTTATATGATATCTACATCTATGATTCTAATTCGATAGATAACACTGTAGAAATTTCAGAATCTGAAATCGCTGGGTTATTGATTATGACTCCAATGGGAGTCCAAGTTCCATTAAGTTCTGTAGCAGATATTGCTCCAGATTGGGGACCTACAACAATTAACAGAGTAAATGGATCAAGAACACTTACGGTAACTGCAGGGTTTGCAGATGGTGTGAATGTTACAGATGTTAGTAATGCAGTAAAAGATATTCTAGAAGATCAATATATCGCACCAGAGGGCTATACATATGAAATTCTAGGTGAACAAGAAGAAGTAATGGAAGCTGTAATGGTTCTCGTATTAGCGATGGGTCTTGCTGTGTTATTAATCTATATGATTATGGCATCACAATTCCAATCATTAACATATCCATTCATTATCATGTTTACAATTCCTCTAGCATTTACTGGTGGTTTCGCAATACTATGGTTAACAAATATGACTGTATCTGTTGTAGCGATTATTGGTTTAATAATCCTGGTCGGGGTTGTAGTAAACAATGGTATCGTACTTGTTGATTACACCAATCAGTTAAGAGAAAAAGGAATGGGTGTAAAAGAAGCATTATTAGAAGCAGGAAAAACTAGATTACGTCCAATCGTTATGACAGCATTAACAACAATCCTTGCCTTATCAACAATGGCACTTGGTATTGGTGAAGGTGCAGAAATGATGCAACCAATGGCTGTAACAACTATTGGTGGATTACTATACGCAACTGTTTTAACACTATTCTTAGTACCAATCATGTACTATTTAGTTACTGAATATGGAAAACAAATATTTGGTTTCGGTGGAGCAGCATTATTCTTAGCTGTTGGTATCGCTTTAATTCCTTTCGGATTTGTTCTTATCGGTATTGTGGTAATACTTGTAGCACTTGGAATTGGAGTTCTTACATACTTCTTACTTCGTGATCGAAGTGAAATTTATGAGTAGAAGAGACGAAATAATTGATGCAGTTATAAATATTCTGACAGAATCAAATTTTAGAGAAGATTTCTCAATGTCTACTCTTGCCAAAAGAGTAAACATTGGTAAAAGCACAATATACGAGTATTTCCAAAATAAAGATGAAGTATTAAAAGCTTCGTTAATGAAATTCATTCAAGATAACGTTAGGGATGTTGCTTTAGAAGGTGATGTTACAGGTATGACGTTTGAAGATTTATTCAAAGGGCAAGTGACAAAACTTTTAGATGCAGCAAGCAATAGTAGAGTTATAATACAAGCTATGCAACATGGTTTTGTTGAAAAGTTCCCGCCCGAAATGAGACTTGAAATGAAAGAATTGATGGAACGAATACGCGCTCAATTACAAAAAAGATTTATTTCTTACTTTGAAAAAGGAATCACTGATGGAGTAATGACGAATCAATTAACATTCTTAGATGGTTACATATTCATGAGCTTAATCGTTGGATCAATCATTACATTTAGTGATCCTAAGACAGTAACTCCAACTGAAGATGTAGTTAATAAACTTTACGAAACAATTATTAAATTAGGGAATTAATATAAAAAGAAGATATCAATTGATATCTTCTTTTATTTTGAATGTAAGTTGGTATCCGTTCTTATAAATTATTACAAAGTATTCATTCTCGAATTCAATGACAACACTGTTCTTATATAATTCATTTATGTTTATCTTATTATTCTTTGCAACATAGGTGAATACTTTCTTTCTAGTGTCCTTGTCACGAATGACAGGGAAGAATAATTTTGGTTTAATTTTAGATCTTCTTAGATAATCCTGTTTTATTAGGAATGTTTCTCGATCACTTAGTAAAGGGAAGATGTTCTTGTATACATCCTCGATTTGATAATTCTTCAAGGCAAGACTATTTTCTTTATAGTGGCTATCAATAGAAGATAGGAACATGAATACATTTTTTTTGTTTAATAGGATGTTGTGCATGTTTTCTTTGAAATACCCTTTGTTATGATAGATTTCTAACATGTGCTCCACATTATGGATTACATCAATATCTTCAGTGTCCAATACGTTATTCCTTGTTATCTGGTATGGTGGAAGTTCATCAAACTCGTAATCATATTTTTTTGCTTGAATTCTGATCTTTGTTCCACGAAGCATTTTTAGAAAGCCTAGTTGAAGCTCTTTAGCACCTAATTTAAACACTTCATTGAATGTATGGATAAACGAATCTAAATCTTCATTAGGCAACCCTGCAATTAAATCTAAGTGGAGATCAATTATATTTCCATCTTGAATTTTTTTTATGTTGCTAAATAGTTTGTTTGTATCTTGAAACCTATCTACCAACAGATTTGTAGCTTCATTTATAGATTGTATCCCTATTTCAAATCTGAATAGTCCCTTTGGAGCATTTAGATTTAGATACTCGATTATTTTAGGGTCTAGAACATCTCCTGTTATTTCAAATTGAAACACTGTTTTACTATTGTTGTTTTTAATAATAAAGTCTAATAACTCAAGAGTATTTTTATTCGCATTAAATGTTCTATCTAAGAACTTAATTATCTTACTGCCATTGCTCATTAAGTAAAGTATCGCTTCCTTTACCTTATCTAAGTCAAAGAATCGAACTGTCTTTTCTAGACTAGATAGACAATAACTACATTTATAAGGACAACCTCTACTAGATTCGATATAAGATATTTTATGTTTGATATGTTCTTTATCTTCATCGTAGTAATATGGCAGTATAACGGTATTTAAGTCTGTGATTTCTTTGATAGGATTTGATACTACTATATTGTTGAGATTATAGGAGATACTTGGTATATTCACTAAATCAGCATTATTGTTATATGCGTGAATCAAAG
>NZ_CEXEES010000004.1:55675-58077 GCF_982632705.1 Candidatus Izemoplasma sp.
CTCCTTCTCCTTTAATGATGACATCAACAGGATACTTATTTAGAAAGTATGTAGCATCATACGATACTTCAGGTCCACCCATTATAATCTTAGAGCCATCTAGAGATAACCTATCAATAATTTTTATAAATAAGGATATATTCCATATATAACAGCTGAATCCAAGTACATCAGGATTGTACTCTTCTATATCACGTATGATTTTCTCTAAGGGATCCTTGATGGTATATTCAAAGATATCTACAGGAAAATCACAGTTAGCTTTAAGCAATCTAACTGCGTTGTTTGTATGGATATACTTTGCGTTGATACTGATTAATAATACTTTCATAAAATCACCACATTTATTGTAGCACATTAATGTTTTAAAAGGTATGTTATGTTACAATATAGTAGGTGGTGATTTTCATGAGTAAATTTGATTTAGTAAGCAATTATAAACCTATGGGAGACCAAGTAAAAGCAATTGAATTTCTTGTCGATAACCTTAATAAAGGGGTTAAAGAACAAGTACTTTTAGGTGCAACTGGAACTGGGAAAACATTCACTATAAGTAATGTTATAAAGCAAACAGGTAAGAAAACTCTTGTTTTAGCACATAACAAGACATTAGCCGGACAGCTATATAGTGAGTTTAAACAGTACTTTCCTAACAATAGGGTAGAATACTTTATCTCATATTATGATTATTATCAACCTGAGGCATATGTTCCATCTAGAGATATGTTTATTGAGAAAGATGCCAGAACAAATGATGAGATTGACGAAATGAGACATTCAGCTACAGCATCGTTGTTAGATAGAGATGATGTCATAGTTGTTGCTTCGGTATCATGCATTTATGGTATTGGTAATCCTGAAGATTATAAAAACAGTATGCTTACTCTCCGTGTTGGAGATATGATCGGGAGAACCAACTTAATGAGAGGATTAGTTGATATGTTATTTGAACGAAATGACTTTGATTTTAACAGAGGAACATTTCGTGTAAAAGGAGATATCATTGAGATTTTGCCAACCTATCAAAAAACTGTCGGTATTCGCGTTGAACTATTTGATGATGAGATAGAACGTATAAGAGAGTTTGATATCGTTACAGGCGAAATTTATAGCAATTACGATGTATTCTCACTATTCCCAGCAACACAGTTCATAACAAATAAAGATAAGATACAAGAAGGTATACAGAGAATTGAACAGGAACTAGCGGATCAGATTAAGTATTTTAAAGATAATGATAGAATATTAGAAGCTGAACGTATAAAACAAAGAACCAACTATGATATTGAAATGCTCCAAGAGATAGGATCATGTATGGGTGTTGAGAACTATTCAAGACACCTTAGTCTTAGAGAAGAAAATGAAACACCCTATACATTAATGGATTTTATGGGTGAGGATTTCTTAATGGTTGTAGATGAGTCTCATGTATCATTGCCTCAAGTAAGAGGTATGTTTAAAGGGGATAGATCAAGAAAACAAACATTAGTAGAATATGGTTTTAGGTTACCTAGTGCACTAGATAATAGACCATTGAACTTTGAAGAGTTCAAAGGAAAGATACCACAGGTAGTATATTTAAGTGCCACTCCAGGAGATTACGAGTTTGAACAGACTGATCAGGTTGTTGAGCAAATAATTAGACCAACTGGATTATTAGATCCAGAGATAGAGATAAGACCTAAGAACGGGCAAATAGATGATATAGTAGCGGAAATACTAAACAGAATAGAACAGAAACAAAGAACATTAATCACTACACTAACAATCAAAATGAGTGAGGACCTTACGAATTACTTAAAGGAGATTGGAATCAAAGTAGCGTATCTTCATAGTGAAGTAAAATCACTGGATAGGATTGAAATCATTAGAGATCTTAGATTAGGTGTCTATGATGTTCTAGTAGGGATTAACTTACTAAGAGAAGGATTAGATATTCCAGAAGTAAGCTTAATATGTATACTTGATGCAGATAAACAAGGATTCCTACGTAGTGCAAGATCACTTATCCAAACAATTGGACGAGCTGCACGAAATAGTGATGGACAAGTTATTATGTACGCAGATAAGCTAAGTGATGCGATGAAAGAAGCTATCGAAGAAACGAAACGTAGAAGATTGATTCAAGAAGAATATAACAAAGTGAATAATATAACTCCAACAACGATTATAAAAAGTGTTAGAGATAGCATAAGTATTAAATCTGAGGTGGAAGATGAAAAACCAATAAGTAAGATGACGAAGAAAGAAAAAGAAAAAATGATTTCAAATCTTGAAAAAGAAATGAGATCTGCTGCTAGAAAACTTGATTTTGAAAGAGCGGCAGAGTTAAGGGACATATTAATTGAAGTAAAGACGTTATAGTTTCTATATTATATATATAGGAAGTAAATCAAACAAAA
>NZ_CEXEES010000005.1:0-49753 GCF_982632705.1 Candidatus Izemoplasma sp.
TCGTACTGTATCGAAACTAGAAAAGGTAGTATTCCCTATCGTAGTAACGATCATTGTCGTATTAATCATACCTAGTTCAGTACCACTTATTGGAATGTTCATGTTTGGTAACCTACTTAAAGAATCACAAGTAGTACCAAAACTAGCAGAACATGCGAATAACTCTTTAATGTATATAATCACAATCCTTATCGGATTAACAGTTGGTGCTAAGACATCAGCAGAATCATTTCTAAATGTTCAAACACTGAGCATTATAGGACTTGGTTTAATCGCCTTTGCATTCGGGACAGCTAGTGGTGTAGTATTCGCTAAGATAATGAACAAAATATCAAAGAAACCAATCAACCCAATGATTGGTGCAGCAGGTGTTTCCGCAGTACCAATGGCTGCACGTGTTGTTCATAAAATGGGATTAGAAGAAGACAAACAAAACTTCTTACTAATGCATGCGATGGGACCAAATGTAGCCGGAGTTATCGGTTCAGCAATTGCAGCAGGTATTTTCTTACTTCTTCAATAAAACATAAATAAAAGATGTTACAGACTCTGTAATATCTTTTTTAGTGCTTATGGTAAAGGCGAATACTTTTAAAATGATACAATGAACTTATAAAAAACATACTCTAAGGAGGCTATTATGAAATTAGGTGCATTCTCAGTTAGTTTGGCAGTTAAAGATATTAAGAAATCACTAGATTTCTATCAAAAACTAGGATTTGTTAATATGGGTGGAGACATAAACCAAAACTGGTTAATCCTAAAAAATGGATCAACAGTTATTGGATTATTCCAAGGAATGTTTGAGGAAAACATTCTTACCTTTAATCCTGGTTGGGCTCAAGACGCTACTAGTCTATCAGAATTTGATGACATTAGAGATATTGAAAGAAGTTACTTAAAAGAAGGATTAAAGCTTACAAAGAAAACAGAAAAAGATACTGGTCCTGATCATCTTACTCTTACAGATCCTGATGGCAATATCATAATGCTAGACCAACATAGATAAAATAAAAAATGAATCACTTTACGTGATTCACTTTTTTTTAGTCTCTTTAAAGACACCTTGTCTATATGCTTCTAATAATTTATATAAATCCTCAATTTGAGACTGAATACTCTTACCTTTATTCGTATCATACATATATAACCTATTACGGTTCATCTCTTCAGATTGTACTACAGAGATGATATCTTTTTCTTTACTAATCAGTTTCTCTTTTGTATCAAAACGATCATGAGATATTAAGAATAGTTTATATGAATCACTAACTAATGTATATCCACCGATATTGATTTTAGCGCTATACTGTTTACTCATTCCACCATCGATACTGTATATACGACCGTCAGCCTTAATTGGATTCCCACCCACAGATATATCTATAGGGACATGTCCATTGATTATTTTTGATGTGGCAAAATCAATATTAAATTCATCATAAATATTCTTTAGAATATCTTTATCCTCTCGAAGAGTGAAGTATGAGTTCTCTGTTTCTTTATGAGTTGCTTTGTCTTTAATAAAGTAACGTTCAAATGTTTTCATTGAATCTTTACCAAATAAAGGTGATTTCTTACCTTGCCATAAATATACAAAGTAATCTTTCTCTTTGTTATTTGGACTATATCTATTCAAGTAACTAGATCGTATCTTTTGATCTAGTTTGTCAAATAACCCTTTACCCTTATATAATGTTCCATCGATATCAAGTTCTTCAAGTTCCCCTGATTTATTTAAAGGAATACATCCATGGAATAATAGATTGTTATTATAGATTAAATACATTTGTCCAATATTAAATAAATGCTTAATATGTGTTTGAAGTAAATCACTGTTTAAGAACGCTCTTTGAAGTTGATTTAAAACTTTAATTTCATCTTCTAATAGATTAAATGGATCACTAGGATCAACGGTTGGAAAACTAGTGTCCAATAATGGATATGTGATTCCATTTAATGTGATTGTTGAATCATTGAAGTTAATCTTGTCAAGTAATAATCTATCTTCAAAATCAAAAGTAGGATTTCGATCAGCCAAACTCTTTTCAAGTTTGAACTGCATGATTGCGAGTGCCTTATGCATTTTAGCTACTAGCTTGATTCTGTCTTCATCAATGACATTGGCTGATTTAGGTTTAAAAATCTCACAAGTGTCATCTTTATAGTACTTAAGAGCAAATTGAGATAGAGGTAGAAGATTTATTCCGTATCCTTCTTCTAATGTATCTAGTAGATTGTATCTAGCACTGTTTCTAAGAACATTACAAATAGCTACTCTACTACCAGAAGCAGCCCCCATCCAGATAACATCATGGTTACCCCATTCAATATCAACTGAATGATATTTTTGAATCTTATTCATTACAAGATGTGCACCAGTACCACGGTCATAAATGTCTCCAACTATATGAAGACGGTCTATCGTTAGACGCTGTGCTAAGTATGATAACTCGATTAAGAAGTTCTTTTGTCTTTTGGTTAAGAATATTGCGTTTAAGATTGAATCATAGTATTCAATCTTATCATCTTGATTACGGTCTTCATACAGAAGCTCTTGAATAATATAACTAAACGTCTTTGGTAGACTTTTACGTACTTTACTCTTTGTGTATTTTTGTGATAATTGATTACATAGTTTAATTAATTCTAAGAGTTTTGTTTTGATGAACTGATTAAATTCACCTGGTTCTAATTGTTCTTCGTATTTTGCAATCATCTGCTTAGGATAATATACAAAGAACGCTAATGTGTTCTTTTCATCTTCTGTGAACTCTGGGAATAAAATATCAATCTTATTTTTAGTTACCCCACTCCCATTTTTTAAGAAATGGTTAAATGTTTCATATTCACCATGAATGTCTGAGATAAAGTGTTCTGTTCCTTTTGGTAAGTTAAGTATCGCAGTAAGGTTGATTAACTCTGTACTTACTTCTTGAACAGAAGTGAATTCTTTTGATAATAAACTTAGGTACTTATTTTCATACGGCATTGATATTCCCCCCCAATATGATATAGATGTTGTTGGTATATGGTACTGTTTTGTACTATTATATACTGCATCAAAGAATATTGACCCCCCAAAAGATTTCTTTAACGTTTTCGGTTGTATATATACATTAAACTATCTTAAAAAGACCGTTTTTTTGGTAGTAATTATGACAAATTATATTAGATTGTATGTATCGATTTTCTTTTAACCATAGTATAATTAGACCTAACATGACAAAACATGTATATAGATATTACTAGTAGAGTAGTATAATACATCTATCAATTATTACGGGGGTCTCATATGAAAAGGAAGAACTTAATTATTATGTTACTTACATACGTTATAGTATTGTATTTCATAATACCTATAACGTTAAATGGTTTCAATATAGATATAACTATAACAGCACCAATAAGATTTATCGCAACATTACCAATACCAATAATACTGTTTATAAGAACCGAGTTCTTAATGACAGGTGATTGGAAACTAGTAAGAATCATTAGTGTATCTTATGTACTATATGAGTTTGTTGAATTACTGTTTTCCTATCAGATGTATATACCATCAGAAATATTAGGGTATGCATTGATAATTAAAATGGCTAGTACGATTATTATCTTTGCCTCAAGTTTTTTAGTGATTAAGTATCTAAATGTCTATAAAAGAGGTGGAATCTACATAACAATCACAGCAGTTCTACTGTATCTAAAGTTTTCTTCATTCGTATTACTCTTCTTTAGAGTAGTAGATGATTATAATAGAAATACTTACGATGTATCATGGGATGTATGGGGTTATTATGGAATATTTATATCGATTACAACGTTACTATATTTTGTATTCCAAGCGCTAGCATTAGATGGATTACTTCATGAACAAGAATAAGCAAAAGACCACAGAAATTCTGTGGTCTTTTTTACTTAGGTTCATCTTATAAGATTTGGGAATCAATAATCTTGAACCATAAGTATTGATAGATATAAACAACTTATGTCAAACCTATGATCTAGAATCGTGTATACTATTAGTAGATATCTCAATCTCAAACTGACATACTTGATCACCATCAAATAGTGATTTCAGTAGATTGATGTTAACTTCCTTGCCAGTGATGTATTCCCATACATCCTGGTAGAATCCACCACCACAATTACAATATATAGAATCAATGGAATCATTCTCTAAAAATGCATCTCGCACTCTAGGACAGTGACAGTAGTAGTACTTTTTCTTCTGGGTATCTTCTTCTAAGAAATACTCATGAAACTTTGAAGGTATCTTTGTCGCTATAATTTTGCCGTCTATTAGTTTTCCCGCTAATCCCCAACCTCTGTTTAGGATTAGCTGTACTTGACTGTCTGTGAGGTTCTTATATTCCTTTATGTCTTTTCTAAAGGAAGATTCTAGTACGAGTCTTGCACTTTCAATAGAATTAGTGTCTTCATATACTAGTTTAGCGGACTCTAGTTTCTCATGAGGTATATGACAAGCACTCTTACAAAATATCCTTTTTATCTTATCTTCAATAGTATTTTCTTTTAATGTATTAATTAATTCTTTGGTGTAAGGTATAGGATCAGAAGCATCTATATTAGATATAAGAGTACTATCAGAAACTGACACTATATCTTTAACATTCTTCTTAATCTTTTTTCTCCACATATCTTCAAAATAATCCATAATATCCTCCAAATAATATAAGTAGGTGATGCATATGAAACAAACAATTAAACCGTATCCTTTAATCCATCCAACAACGATTGTTTTAATAGGGACAATCTACTGTGATAAAGCAAATTACACAACAATTGGCGATATCGCAGTTGCGGGATTAAATCCGCCATTAGTGATGGTTTCTTTACATAAGAACCACGAAGCAACTAAGTATATAGAAACACATAAACGTTTCTCTATAAACAGTACATCATCTTCAATGATGAAAGAGGTTGATTACTGTGGTATCCATAGTGCCTCATCTAAAGATAAGAGTTCACTATTCAAATCTAGTATAATTGACGAGTTACCTATTATTGATACATCACCAATCAATATGATTGTTGATGTTGTAAATAGTATAACAGTAGAACAACGTGTCATCTATGTTTGTAAAGTAGATAAAACCTTTATCGATAATGATCTTATCAAGAATGATTCACTTATTCTTAATAAGATAAAACCATTGTTATACGGTTTAGATAATTCCTATTACTCAGGTATAAACAAGATAGGGACAGGATATAAAGAAGGATCAACTATACCTGAGTAACTATAAACATAATAACAGTTTATATTCAAAGACACTTGACCTATTTTGTGAATATAAATCAATATGATAAAATTGAAGTGGTGATAATATGAACTGGTTAGAAATAATAAATCAAGCAACTGATTATATCGAAGAAAACATAAAAGACGATATCAAGCTAGAACACATCGCAAAAAACGCTAATGTAAGTTATCATTATTTTTCTAAGATGTTTTCTGCGATTTCTGGATATACCTTAAAAGAGTATATCAGAAATAGAAGAATCACAGTAGCGTCATACGAAGTAGCTCATACAGATACTCGTATATTAGATATCGCTATAAAATATAACTACGGCTCTAATGAAGCATTCACTAGAGCCTTTAAACAAATCCATGGGATAAACCCATCAATTGCGAGAAAGAATAAGATTACAGTATATACTCATTTTCCTGTGATTAAGTTTGATGTCCCAAATAGAAACCTAATATCTATTAAGTATGAAATACTAGAAAACCAAACATATGAGTTTTACGGTACATCCACATTCATCTATGAAGAAGACTATGATGAAACACAGTACTTCTTAAACAAGTTTACTAGTACCTTTAGTAACTTATACAATATAGATAATCCATATAGATCAAATCCAACTGTATATAGAGTGTTGTATGATGTTGATTTATATGCAAAGAAGTATCATTTCTTAGCTGGTATTAAAACTAAAAAAGATAATCTAGAACACCATGAATTTGATGTCAAGAAAGCCATCAAATTTACTTGTACTAGTATTAATGAAAACCAAATCCCAAATGCAAAAAAAATCATCTATTCTGAATGGGAAAAGACAAGATACAAAACAGACTCGATATGTGAAATTGAGTATACAGTTGAAAGAGGTAATGGTACATTAGACTTTGTTTACATAGTTTCAATTTATTGATTAACTTTTTCTGATAAAAACATAAAAAACATGAAATTTCATATGTTTTTTATTTTTTTTAGCGTATTTATCTAAAATAGAGCGAAAATCGTGTTATTTATATGATACAATTACTATACATAGTTATTTAATAATTTTACTGTTCATGTTAATAATCTGAATTATGGACTGGGTTGACGGAGGAGTTACTAGAATGAAGCTGAGAAAAAAACTTGTTTACTTATTTAGTGTTACTGTTACTTTAATGATGTTGATTGTTGTCGTATTTAGCAGCACTCAAGTTGAAAGTTCCAATCAAAGTGAAATTCATGAGAATAGAATTCTCTTCATTTCATCATATTCATCTGCATTCCCTACATATTTCCAACAGATAGATGGGCTGATGGAGACATTTGAGGGTTATCCAGTTACTATCGATGTTGAGTTTATGGATTCAAAGAGATTTTATAATGATGAGAATATAGAGAATTTTAAAGAGTTATTAACTTACAAGTTGTCTCAGACTGAATATGATCTTGTAATTACATCAGATGATAATGCTATTAATTTCGTGATGGAACATAGAGATGATTTACTTCCTGGAATCCCAATTATATTCTTCGGAGTAAATAATACTTCAAATGCCAGTGCATATGCACAAGAAACAGGAGTAACGGGAGTTGTAGAAGGAATTTCAATAGAAGATACAATAGATTTAGCATTAGCATTGAATCCTAATGCACAAAATATAATTGCGCTATCTGATAATACTACTTCGGGACAATCAGATTTAGTTAGATTCTATGATGTAGAGTCAGATTATAATGATTACACTTTTGGAAAAATAGATATGAGTGAGTTATCAATGGCAGAATTCCTAAGTGAACTGAGTCAAGTTAATGATGACTCTGTTTTGATATTATTGTCAGCTTTAAAGGATGTTGATAATGTTACTTATGATTTTGAAGATAGTTTAGAATTAATGTTAGAAGAGGCAAATCAGCCAATATATCATTTGTTTGAACACGGTATCGAAGATGGTCTGATAGGTGGTAAAGTTGTATCTCATTATTCACAAGCACAAACAGCAGCTTATATCGCAATATCTGTACTTGATGGGACAAACATTGATGATTTTAGTTTAGTTGATGATAGCCCCAATGTGTATATGATAAATTATGAAGTATTCAACGAATACAATTATTCTAGTGAACGATTACCTAATGATGTTGAGTTTATCAATAGAGAATACAATATATTTGAGAGATACACTGGTTACATTGTTACTGCAGGTATCTTTCTGATTTTCCAAACAGTTATTATTATCACACTTGTTGTAAGTGTTAGTAATAGAAATAAGGCAAGGTTAGAAGTTTTACACAGTAAAGAAAGATTGGAACTAGCATATACTGATTTAGAAGATGCAAATGAGAAATTATCATATAAGTCATACCATGATGATTTAACTGGATTATTTAATAGGAATTATTTTGAAGTCCAATATCCTAAACTTAAAGAAATGGACGGGATACCAGTTTCAATTATTTTGCTTGATGTTAATGGTTTAAAACTTATAAACGATGCATTTGGACATATAAGCGGTGATAAAGTACTTATAGAAACAGCTAACCTATTACTAAAGCTCTTTGTTAATTCAGATATTTTTAGGATTGGTGGAGATGAATTTGCAGTATTTCCGTATGGAAAATCTGAAAGTTCAATTAATATCTTAATAAAAAAATTGGATCGGGAAATCAAAAAAATAAAAATTGAAGGTGTTTCGTTATCTGTAAGTGTCGGTTATGCTTCTATGAAAGAGAATAAAACACTTAGAGAAATGTTTACTGAGGCTGAGGATTGGATGTATCGTGAGAAACTTAATCAAGTACCTTCTAACAGAAGTTCTATAATTGAAGCTATAATTGCGACAATCAATCAGAAAGATGAGTATTCAGAAGCACACTCAAAGAGAGTGTCTAAATTATCTGTTAAAATATCTGAATTCATGGCTATAGGAGAAAACATAACCAGTGTGATAAGAACGGCAGGACTACTACACGATATAGGTAAAATAATAGTTCCTACTTCAATTCTTAACAAAGAAGGTAGACTAACTCCAAAAGAATACAGTGAAATTAAAAAACATTCTGAAATTGGATATAGAATACTTAACTCTGTTTCTACAATGAGAGATATAGCACAGTATGTATTTTGTCATCATGAAAGACCAGATGGTCTAGGATATCCAAGAGGATTAAAAGGAGACAAAATACCAATTCAATCAAGAATCATAGGTGTTGCAGATGCAATTGATGCTATGCTAACAGATAGACTTTACCGCAATAAATTATCAGAAGAAGATTGTATTAAAGAACTACGAAATAATAAAGGTACTCAGTTTTGTAGTAAAACAATAGATGTAGTACTTAAGAATTTTAAAGAAATAGTAGCAGTTATTGAGGAAACCTAATTTAAATGTATTAAAAAAATTCAAAAAAAAGAAGCCCATTATGGGCTTTTCTTTTTAATCTAATGATCTTCAATTGGATAATACTTAATCGCTATTATACTAGCTAAATGAGCTAAAGTAGGCACTGCGGTTATCGTAATTAATATACCCCAGAACATAGTATTATTAGGATCAGTTTCAGTGAAACTAACATATCCTAATAATCCAAGAACTAAACCATTAAACAAACCAGCAAAACTACTAATAAACTTATCTATTAAACTAAACGCTGAGCCAATCATCCCAGGGACAAACTTATCGGATAATGAATACTCATAATCCGCAGTATCTCCAATCATTGGTATGATGTTTAATTCTGTAGCGGCTGTTAAGAATGCGAATAAACCAAACATTAATACAAGTACTAAATACGGTGTTGGTGTTGGAGAGAAGGCAATTAGTAAGAATGCCACTGGTCCAAATAGAAATGCACCTTTAGAAGTTAATAAGAATGCTTTCTTTCTACCTATCCTATTAGTAAGGATAGTGGTTAACACAATGGCTAATGCCATTGCGATCCCCATAGTCGGTGTAACTCTAGTCTGATTCGTTACATCCTGTGCTACATACACATAAAAGAATAAGACAAGACCGTTAACCATAGTGTTAGCGGTCTTATTAGTAGAAGCCGCTATAATCAACATCATCAATGCTTTATTGTTCTTAAACATATCTATATAGTCTTTAACCTTAGGATGTTCGCTTTTTTCTTTTAAATAGTATTTAGGTTTATCTTTATTCCATAAACCTATTAGAGATAAAATAGTGAATAATGATTGGATCCCAATCATTACAATACTTAAGTTCCTCCACGCTATCGCTGATGTGAACCCACCATAGTTATCTAAGAATGGAACCATAATAGTATATATAAACAGAAGTAGAAACATAGAATAGAACTGAGTAATCGCACTATATAATGTTCTCTGTCTAGGAATGTTTGTTAAAACATTCTGTCCTGCCTTTGTTATTGTAGTTTGGAAAGTATATCCAATAACCCATATAGAATACATAAATACTATCCATAATAGATTTAAACCACTACTACCAAAATCAATACCCCAGAACAATAAAATGAATGAGATATTCATTAAAATGGCCCCGAAAAATATCCAAGGTCTAAATCGTCCAAATCGTGTATTAGTACGATCTACTAATACACCGATCAATGGATCGGTAAATGCATCAAGAACTCTAGTACCCATCATTACTGCCCCAATCGTTAACGGATGAAAATCATACACATTCGTACCATACGCTAAAAAGAAACCAGTAAAGATTAAAGATAAAGCTCCTGTCGCTGCATTGTTACCAGCAAAAGAACCTATTTGAAACAATGTAGCTTCATTACGATAAGATGAATCTTTCATGTAATCACCTCGTTCTTACCCTTATTATATAATAAAACATTGATAAGGACTAATAATACAGAATGTAGACAATTGTGATATAATTACATTAATAAGTAAGGGATAATTTTTAAGTGTTTATCTTAGGACTTTATAGGAGGGCTAACATCATGAAAAAAACTTTAATTATTGTAATGATGGTTATAGTAACATTATTATCTATTCAAACCGTATATGCTTCTCAACCAACCAACAGTAGAAATTTATTTGTCGAATACGATGACGAGGAACTAGAAGGTCATATTGATTTGCTAGTATTAAAGTCTGAATTATCTGGTTACTATACTAGCGAAGTAAACATGAGTTTTAGACAAGAACATCCAAACTACCAATCATACGATTACTTAGATGATGGTGAATGGGTTAGCTTTTGTGCTCATATCGAGAGTTCAACATGTAGACAAGAGTATTGGATTTCAATATTTGAACATGTTAACATAGATGTTTTACCTGATGTTTTATCTTCAATAAAACTTGTGTATATAGATGAAAATGGAGATACAATAACCATAAGTGATACCATAGAGGTACCTAATGAACGATTTTATCAAGAAAGAGATATTAGATTATATTTCAACACAATCACCTTTGAGTTTGAAGCTAATGTACATATCTACACTAGCTTATTCTTTGCAATTGGTCTATTCATTGTTGCCATATTCTCTGTGATTATATCGGTTGTTAAATCATTAATCCATAACCGACAAGGATTACAACCGAAGATTATGAATAAAACATTACATTATTTATATATATTATTTGTAACTGCACTATCATTAACTTCATTTCTTTTGCTCTATGGTTATTTGAATAACCAATTCATCATGACCGATTCCATAATCCCTATTCTTGGATTAATCATTGGTTGTTTCACAGTAGAAGCATTTATTTCATATTTCTTACTATATGATAGTGAACAATTGTATTTGTATATAAGATATGCTGTACTCAGTAATGTCGCAGCCGCTTCTTCAATAATATTGATTTTTAGTGCTATAGTGTTCTAAAAAAAAGACATCCTAGATGTCTTTTCATTTGCAGCTTTATCGATCATTCCCATAATTATTATATTAACCTCTTTCATATCTTTGTCATAATATTTTAGCAACTCTACCTAAAAATATGAGTATAACTCTGTAACTTATGAACAGGTGCTTACAGGTTACCGTTATTTTATGGTATAATATATTTAATACATTGTGTAAACAGGGGGATATTATATGAATATTAAAATAAGATTAACAACAATACTAACATTATCATTTTTATTGTTGTTTTTGTTTGCTTGTGAACCAAAAGAAGAGGTTATTACAGAACCTTCTTATACTTTTGAATTAGTTGGTGAGAGTGAAGTTAACATTGAATTTGGACTTGAATATACTGATGCTGGAGTAATCGCATTAGATTGGGAAGACAACTCGTTAGAGTATACAACAACATGCGATATAGATACAGCGGTTGTTATGACGTATACTTGTGAGTATTCTCTTATCGATTATGAACATATATTAGTAAGAACGATTAACGTTGTCGATCTAGAAGCACCAATAATGCTTCGAGATACTTTAAAAGTAAGATTAGGTAGTACACCTATTAATTTCTCAGAAATTAATTTTATAGTTGATGACAATTATAATGATTCAATTACAGTAGAAGTAATTGAAGATAATATAAATTATGACGTGATTGGTGAATATGACGTTACTATTAAACTGACAGATGAATCAGGAAATGAAGCACTATACATTGTAAATGTTCTTGTTTCAGAAATGAATACAACTGGTTTATATGACTTAAGGTACTTAGATGTTGATAGTAAAAGTTATTTGTTTGCCGCACTAGAATCATATCTTATAGATACAGTTACAGGTGGGGTACCTCTATATAGAAGTGCGGCACGTGTAATGTTCTCTGAAAGAACACAATTATTCAGTGAAACATATAATGGAGTTATGGCATTTGGGGCTCCGTTTTCTCAATTTACTGCTGACGATTCAACGGTACTTATGTACGATGACGTTTACGGTAATCCTGGAGAATACACTTGGCGTTGTTCATTCAACACGGATCCTCAAGTATTAAATCCTTGGGAAGCTTATGATAGAGCCACTTCTGAATTTGTTGAATTATTCACAGGTGGACTATATGATTTCTACTTTGATGATTCAAAAACTGGTTACGAAATTAATGGTAGTTTAGCTGACGGTGAACCTGTCGCTGTTAACGGAACTGAGCAAAACGGTACAGTGTATTCTTACGTTTGGCAAATTCCTGTTAAAGACGGATTAACGTGGACATACCATCCAGATACTGATGTTTCTGGATTACCCGCAGGACATGAAGTATTAGACGCAAATGATTACTTATGGACATGGCAACACGCTTTAGATAACTCATGGTTTAGAGCTATCTCTGGTGGTGGAGATTTCATTACACATGGTGTAAAAGGAATTTCTGATTATTTAGCTGGTTCAGTAACATTTGATGAAGTTGGATTACGTATGGCTGATGGTGAAACTAATGTTTTAGAAATCGAATTCACAACTGAAAAAACTGCATTCGACATAAAATATATGTTCGCTAACTCTTTAACTCCTATCAATGAAGAATTATTCATGGCATTAGGTGGAGAAGAAGGTTCTTACGGATTAACTCCTGAAGAAGTAGCTTCAAGTGGTGTATACTACTTCGAAACTTGGACTCCAGGACAATTCTTAACATTCAAGAAAAATGATGCACATCCAGATAGCGCAATGTTCCACTATACTGGTTACCAATATCGTTTCGTTGATGGTTCAGATAGTATTTTCGCTGAATTCTTAGCTGGACGTTTAGATACAGCTGCTGTTCCTGCATCTCAAGTTGATGCTTATGGACAAGATCCACGTGTTAAAGTAAGCCCAGGTGCAACTACTTGGAGATTACAAATCAATGGATTTGGAACTGAAGCTAATCGTGATGCATTTATCGCACAATACCCTGAATTTGGTTTATCTGAAACATTCGTTCCAGAACCAATCTTAGGATATACAGAAATGAAACAAGCTTTATACTATGGAATAGATAGAGAGCACTTAACAGTTGAAGTTGGGCACACATATCTTCCAGCGACAACATATTTCTCATCATCATACTTTTTGGATAATCAGTCAGGTATGACGTTTAGAGGTAGTGAAGCAGGGCAAGCAGTTTACAATGAGTTTACTGGTGATGATTATGGTTTCAATGAGACTCAGGCAAGAACTCTATTTAGATCAGCAGTTGAACAAGCTATAGCTGATGGCCACTATACAGCTGGGACAGAAGAGAATCCAACAGTCATTGAAATCACTTTAACCTTTAGAACCCATGGTAATACATATCTAGAAGCAATGAGGCTAGAAATTGAAAGACAGTACGAAGAAATACTATATGATGATGTTAATCATGTCCGCATAGATATTGTTCATGAGGATATACCTGTTTATTATGGTTATTACCATCCAATAATGACTGCGAGTACAGATCTAGAAGTTTCAGGAATCAGTGGTAATCTACTTTGTCCAATTGATTTCTTTGACGTTTATAGAGATGATAATAAATCTGGATTTACAATTAACTGGGGTATCGATACAAGTACTGCTAATATAGAGGTAGAATATGTTGATATGAATGGTGTCCTAGTAAATGAATTATGGAGTTTCAATGCACTCTCAAGTGCTTTAAATGGTCCGATTTACGTAGAAAATGGAATCGAAGTTGATGAGTGGGATTATGCTTATGACGTAATAGAAGGCGACTTAATCATGAATGAGGATACATTAGTTAGTTACAAAGATGGTAACAATCTTTCAAGTTATATTTATCCAGACTTAGAAACGATTATTGATGAAGATGCATCAATTGATTCATTCGAGTCATACATCGTTACAACGGGTTCAAACTTAGAAATCTTATATGTCTTCTCAGTATATCAAGGTGTATATAAATTGTATGATACAAATATGTTATTTACTGACGTATTCGATGCAATTGAAAAACATGCAGATTATGATTTAGTATCAGTTGATGGACAAATTACTGACGACACTGGAGTACGTGCTGATGCATACTTAGTTGGATTAGGAATTACTACATATGCTGACTTAATCTTAGAAGCAGGAATCGTTCCCGATGAGATAGTTCAAGCTTACGCAGTTACATGGGGTGGCGGATACAGTGGTAGTGATGTTTACTTAGTATTATTCATAGACGGTTACTACATCGGTTGGGAATGGTTATAAAATAATAAAAAAAAGACATTTTAAATGTCTTTTTTTATAGTTTTAAAGAGAATATATCTTGCTTGTATATTTTTGCATTCTGCTTCTCATAAAATTTTCTAGTTCTATCCTCAGTGTCATCCATCATTCCCATTATTCTAACAATGTGATTTTCCTTACACCATTTCTCAAGTTCTTTAAACAAAATTGAACCATATCCTTTTGATCGATATGCTTGATGGACATGCATTTCATTTATCCATATATACTTTCCAGCACTTTCCATCCCAATCGCAATATTGAAAAAGCAAAATCCAATAACATGTCCTTGATTACCAATAACCATTAACTTAGCCTGTTCACTTTTAAACATTAACTTTATTATATCTAGTATTTCCTGATTTGTCTTAGGGCTACCAATAAACTCCATCTGGTCTTTCAGTAATAAAATAATCTGATTGTGTTCTAAAAACTCAGTTTCATTGTGAATAATACTAACCTCTATCATATCATTTCCTCCTATAATTTTATGATACATTAATCAATGTTTAAAATCCATAAGTTATATCTATTTGATTGACTTTAACTCAATATTTGATACAATTATCTCGTATCTATAAAGATACCTAGAATAGAGGGATTTATATGAGAGTATTGATTTTTGGAGATGTATATGGGACACGAGGACAAGAAGCACTTCATAAGTATTTACCAAAACTAAAAACTGAATATAAACCAAACATGATTTTTATCAATGGAGAAAACATTGATAAAGGATTTGGAATTACCCAAAAAATCTACAAAGAAGTGATGAGTATGGGAATTAGTGTTGTTACTATGGGTAACCACACATTTAGAAAGAAAGATCTATTAGAATACATTGATGATACAAACATCATTAGACCAGCAAACTACCCAGACATCGTTCCAGGTAAAGGGTATATTACACTGAAGTATAATGATAAAACAGTCACAGTCATTAATATGATGGGACGTATTTTTATGGGTGATGCATTAAACAATCCATATGATAAAATAGATCAAATCTTAGAAGAAGTAGATAGTGATTATATCTTTATCGATTTTCACGCAGAAGCTACAAGTGAAAAACTAGCATTCGCTCATTACGTTGATGGACGAGTAACCGCAGTTACAGGAACACATACACACGTTCCCACAGCTGACGCTATCAAACTTCCAAAGGGAACACTGTATATCACAGATGTTGGTATGACAGGTCCACTATACGGAATACTAGGGGCTGACAGAGATTTAATTGTTAAAAAGGCAACAACATGTCTTCCTAATAGAATAGAAGAATCTTTAGCAAAAGAACTACAAGTAAACTGTGTCATAATTGATACAGATAGAAATACAATAAAAGCAATTAATATTTATGAGCAATCATAAATATTAATTTCATATAGAAACGGTGATACTATGGCAAAAGACTACGAAAAATACTTCGTTAAACCTTCAATCAAAGATGCAAGAAAAAGAAAATCAAAAGAAACTGAAACAATCGACTTTAATGAATATTTCACCATTAAAGGTTTTGGTAAAGGAAAAACATACAAAATAGAAACATTTGGTTGTCAAGGAAATGAAGCAGACACAGAAAAAATCAGAGGGATCCTAGAAGCACTAGATTTCGTTGAAAGTGATACTCTTGAACATGCTGATTTAATACTGTTAAATACATGCGCAATCAGAGAAAACGCTGAAAACAGAGTATTTGGTGAACTAGGAAGACTAAAAAAATACAAACGAAACAACCCAGAACTTATCTTAGGTGTGTGTGGTTGTATGCCACAAGAAGAAAAAGTAGTAGAAAAAATTCTAAAAAAAGTTCAACATGTAGATCTAGTATTTGGTACTCATAATATATACAAATTACCAGAATACTTAGAAACAGTGGTTTTATCAAAAGAACGTGTAATCGAAGTATTTAGCGAAGAAGGTAGTATTGTCGAGAATATGCCTAAAATACGCGAGAACACTAAAAAAGCATGGGTTAACATTATGTATGGATGTGATGAGTTTTGTACATACTGTATTGTTCCTTACACAAGAGGTAAAGAACGTTCAAGAGATAAAGAACACATAATTCATGAAATCAAAGAACTAATTAAGCAAGGGTATAAAGAAGTTACTCTACTAGGACAAAACGTAAACAGTTACGGTAGAGATTTTACCGACAAAGAGTATACATTTAGTAACCTACTTGAAGAATTGAATGATCTAGAGATAGAAAGAGTTAGATTTACAACGTCTCACCCAAAAGATTTCGATTTAGAAACTGTAAAAGTTCTAGCAAAACAAGGAAATTTAATGCCTTACATTCATCTTCCAGTACAATCTGGGAATAATGAAGTATTAAAAAGAATGAATCGTAAATATACTAAAGAAGACTATTTAGAGTTAGTAGCAAATATATATAAATACATACCACATGCATCATTAACGACAGATATCATAGTTGGTTTCCCTGGAGAAACAGATGAGCAATTCCAGGAAACATTAGATCTAGTAAAACAGTGTAGATTTGAAGGGGCATATACATTTGTATACAGTCCTCGTGAAGGTACTCCAGCAGCCAAATTCGAAGATGATATGACATTAGAAGAAAAGAAAGAACGATTGTACAAACTTAACAAAATAGTGAATGACGGCTTTTTAGTAGGTACAAAAAGATTTGAAGGAAAGACAGTTAAAGTACTTGTTGATGGTGTTAGTAAAAACAATGATGCAATACTAGCTGGTTATACAGAAAATAACAAATTAGTAAACTTTGCAGGTGGCAAAGAATTAATTGGTACAATTGTAAAGGTTGATGTCACAGAAGCGAAAACATGGCATTTAATTGGTAAACAGAGTGAATAACTTAAAAGAATTAATCGTTGCACTAAACAACGATGAGTCTATAAAGAGATATAAAGAGCTTGAATACATAATTGACCACGATAAAAACCTGAAAAAAGAGTACGAATTATTAAAAGAATTACAAAAGAAACTTGTACGAGCAGAGAACACTAAAAACGCTAAATTAAGCGATATAAGAAGCGAATACGATGTACAATATGAGATTGTAAAAAATCACGTATTGCTAGAAGAATATATTGATTTATTGGAGTCAATAAACAATGATGTTCAGATGATTCAAAATATAATTTCAGATGAGATAAATATGGATGTTGACTAGTGGTCAAACATCCATATTTTTATTACGGAATAGTGGGAAATGCCTTTTTTAAGCAATTTCCTATTGCTTTATATATTGAAATGATATATAATATATTTGACATACAGAAAATATGATAAGGAGTGATGAATATGGCTAAAAAAGGACGTGGCAAAGATGATTTTATCTTTTTGTACTCTAAAAAAGTTAAAATATCTAAATTGATTGAGTCATTTATAGTAATACCATCAAACGAGATAGTAAAATATCTTAAAAACAAGGAAATATATTTACCATATTATTTCCATAAAGCACTTGTTCGTAAGAATATTGCACCTGCAATCGCAGATGCTGAAAGTACAAATAAATTTTCCGATGAGATGAAAATTAGATTGCGCTTTTTTGATAAATTCACAGTGTTCCAATTAGAGAAACTTGCATTTGGATATCAAATGAAAATTAATATTGATGAATACAAGAAAGATTTTTGGGACATCATAGTACGTAATCGTACTGAACTAGGAATTAACAACTTGGAGTTTGTTAAACTTCAAAATCTGACTTTGAAATATGCAAAACAACCACAAGAAACTTTCGAAGAAATGAAAAAGAATTTTGAAGAAGTATACTTCGAACCACAAGGATACTTCGATGGAACTTTAATTGAAGATGCAAAAGAAGTGTTAAACCAATCTACTACACTTACTGAATTAAGAGAATTAGGTAAAATGTATGGTGTGGAAATTCCAAGACGTATCAATAAAAAGCAGTTAATTGACATCGTTGCTTTAAAACTTAAATTAGATAAAGAAAAAATTGAAGAGATATCGAAAAAATCTATTCTTGAGATCGAACGTTATGCTAAACGTAGAAAAGTTAATGTTTCTATAGAACTTAAGAAATCAGATATGATTGAGTATATCTTAATCAAAATGCCAGCTAAAGAAGCACCAATGTATACTAATAGTTTAAAAGTATTTTCAGGTATGAACATTGAAGAATATTTATATCAATTAAAATTTGATGAGATAGCTGATAACATGGCAGTAGAACGTAAGAGAAAAATGAAAAATTTACTGATTATTTTGGGAATAGTTGTTATAATAGGTGGAGCAGGAGCTTTGGCTTGGTTCTTAATGCAATAACTTCCAGATAGGTGATAATATGCAGAACATAGATAAATCACAATATACTCCGATGATGAGACAATATTTAACAATAAAAGAAGACTATAACGATGCTATAGTCTTTTTTCGACTTGGAGATTTCTACGAAATGTTCTTCAGTGATGCGTATCTAGCAAGTAAAGAACTAGAAATCCAATTAACCGCAAGAGACGCAGGAGCGAAAGATAAAGTCGCAATGTGTGGTGTTCCACATCATGCAGCTGAAGGATATATAGAACGTTTGATCAATAAAGGGTATAAAGTCGCTATATGTGAACAAGTTGAAGATCCAAAAGAAGCAAAAGGAATCGTGAAACGAGATGTCGTTAGACTGATAACACCAGGTACATACATCGAATCTAAAAGTGAAGATGCATTATACCTTGCTTGTATTGGAATAAATATCGATAACTATACAATAAGCTATCTAGATTTATCGACAGGTGATAGCTATAGTATGACTTTACCAAAAGACTTAAACATATTAATTAATGAGTTACTTCAAATCAATCCAAAAGAGATTGTTATGAGTAATTATTTTGATGAATCTCATTTAGAGAAGTATATAAACAGTGAAGGAGTTTTGGTTTCGTACAATAACGAAACAGAAGTAAACTCTGTATTTGATCATTTATATTCAGACTTACCATCAAAAGAAGAACAAAAAACATTTAAAAGACTATTAAACTACATCATAAAAACACAGAAAAGAGAATTGATGCATCTTAAGAAAGCTGTTTTACTAGAAGCATCTTCTTATCTACGTATGGATTCAAACACTGTAAGAAACTTAGAACTAACTGAAACACTAAGACAAAACAATAGAATCGGATCATTATTCTGGTTAATTGATAAATGTGAAACTGCAATGGGATCAAGATATCTAAAAAAACAGATTCTAAGACCTCTTGTAAATAAAGACACAATTAATACAAGATATAAAACAATTGATGTACTAAACAAAGAATTCATCATAAAAGAAGAGATAAAATCGCTACTTAAGAATGTATACGACTTAGAACGTATCGTAGGTAGAATAAGTTACGGAAATACAAACGCCAAAGATTTGGTTCAACTAAGAAGATCACTTAGTATTCTCCCGGAACTTAAGCAAAAATTAAACGAGTTAAACAACAGTCACACTAGCTTTCTAAGTACATCAATCGATGATTTAGAAGAATTATCTAGTTTGCTTATAAACTCAATATCAGAAGAACCTCCTCTAACAATAAAAGAAGGAAACATTATTAGAGAAGGATACAACAAAGAACTAGATGAAATCAAAAACGCAGCCAAAGATGTAAAAGTATGGCTAGATGAATTATTAGAACAAGAAAAAGAAAAAACAGGAATTAAAAAACTTAGAATCGGATACAACAGAGTATTTGGTTACTATATAGAAGTCCCTAAAGGGCAAGTACCAAATATCAAAGATGAATTTGGATACACAAGAAAACAAACACTATCAAACAGTGAACGTTACATCACAGAAGAACTAAAACAAAAAGAAACAATTATTCTAACTAGTGAAGATAAATCAGTAAAACTAGAATACGAATTATTCCTAGAGATAAGAGAACAAGCAAAATCATATATCTCAACTATCCAAAAAAACGCTAATATCATTAGTGAAGTAGATATGATGATCAGTCTATCTCAGATTAGTGAAGATTTTAACTTAATCAAACCAACATTAACAACAAACAACACAATTGAAATTATCGACTCAAGACACCCAGTAGTTGAAAAAGTACTAATTGATGATGTCTTTGTTCCTAACAATATAGTTATGGACAAGAAAACAAACATACTTTTAATCACTGGACCAAATATGAGTGGTAAATCAACATACATGAGACAAATGGCTTTAACAGTAATTCTGGCTCAAATAGGTTCATTTGTACCTGCATCAAAAGCGAAAATACCGGTCTTTGATCAAATCTTCACAAGAATCGGCGCAGCCGATGACTTAGTAAGTGGTAAATCAACATTCATGGTTGAAATGCTAGATGCCAATAACGCACTACAAAACGCAACTGAGAATTCGTTAATTCTATTTGATGAAATCGGAAGAGGAACTGCGACATACGATGGTATGGCACTTGCTCAATCAATCATTGAATATATCCACGAGAAAATAAAATGTAAAACATTCTTCAGTACACATTACCATGAACTAACATCTCTAGAAGACTCTCTAGCTACACTAAAGAATGTTCATGTGTCCGCAAAAGAAGAAAACGGTAAAATAATATTTTTACACAAAATCAAAGAAGGACCAACCGACAAATCATACGGTATCAACGTAGCAAGTCTCGCAGAACTCCCAACAGGAGTTATCGCAAGAGCTAAAAAAATACTCAAAGACTTAGAATTTAATCATCAAAAACTAAGTGATGATGTACATATCAACTTATTTAACTTTGATGATCATGAGGAAGAAGAACTTCCTAAAGAAAACGAAATCATTACTGAGCTAAAAGATATATCAGTTGATGAACTTACACCAATTGAAGCACTAAACTTATTACACAAAATCATCAACAAACTATAGGGGGATAACTTGATGGGAAAAGGGATTAAAATATTGATTGTTTTCATCGTTTTAATAGGGTTATATGTTTTAGAAAAAGAGTTTGTAAATTTCGATAATTTTTTTGGAGATACAGAAATCTTCAACGATGAAGGTCATTTTACTACTGAGTATTTAAATGAATTAGATATAATAATAGAACGTAGCAAAGAATTTACTAGATTTATCTCCTATATGGCTATTGTTCTACTTATAACATTGATTGTTCAGATCAATCTTGTAAAAAAAATAAACACGGAAACAAAAAAAACAAGCGACAAAAGTAAAAGATTTGAAATAAATAGGATATATCATGGTAAAATTAATATAGTATCTAATACGATAGGAACATTACTACTATTATCATATATATGGTTTCAGTTCTTTCATTTATCAATATCAATAATAGATATTGAAAATATAATTATAATAACAATTAGTATAGGACTAGTATTCTTAGCTCCAAGACTAATAAGAATATATGTCGCAAATAGTCAAATACAAAGGGAAGGAGACTTAAAACTATGAAAAAGGGATTTTTATTTTTAGTAACACTTTTAGTATTATTCACATTAACTGGTTGTACAGAAAAATCAACTATGACTTGTGTTGTAGGTACTGACGAATATGAATATGTATATGATGACGAAGAGTTAATCAAATACAGTTATATGGGTGTTGAAATTGAAGATGGTATCGTAATTGAAGGAATTACTATGGATTATAGTGCATTTGTATCAATTGCTGGTGGAATCGAGTCATACATTGACAACACAAAAGTAGCAATGGAATCAATAGGTGGTACTTGTACGATAGATTAATAAAAAAGCTGAATCTAGCTTTTTTTTCTGTATTATAAAGCAATTTAAATGTAACTTGCAGAAATGAGAATTAAAGTGAAATGAAATATAGTATGATAAATGTAACAAATTATTAGTTCACTTTGGAAGGGTGTCTAATAATAATAAGGGATAAAGGTAGGTACAAAATGTATAAGAGATTAGAATGCTATAAAAACGAACTATTGATCAGCTTAATGATTATACTTGTATTATTTAGTTTATTATTTAGTATGAATTATCAAGATATCAGTGAACTGTATTTCACAAGAATCAACATAACATCAGGAACTGAAATAATATTGAAATCATATAGTGATTATATATACTATTTGCTTCCAATAACATCCGTTCCAAGTATAATCTATCTATATGTTTTCCTTTCAAGAAGGAATCCCATGATTAGAAAAAAAATAAAGTTATTGGTTACTGGATTCGTGATAGTATTAATCGCATCACTGATTAATTTAGATCTTAAAACATCATCAATAACATTTGCGACTTGTATAGACGCTACTGCGACACTTACAATAATATTCTTGATTACCAACGTATTAGTTATTGTTATTGCTTCAGCAATTGCGTTAAAAACAAAACATCATAAAAAAATCTTTATTAATTTTTTACTATCTCAATTAGTACTAATAGTAGGAATACTCTTGATTTTTCAATTGATAAATGAAATAATTTTAATGCTTTACATCGTAGTAACAATATTTCAAAGTATTTGGGTACTTTGTAAATTCGATGAAGAACTATTAAAATAGCCACAGTAGTGGCTTTTTTTATTGCATTTACACATATAATATATATGATGTTTGATATACTATAAACGAGGTGATATCATGAAAAAATTTAAAGATGAAATCAGTAAGTTAACTGATATTCAATATAGAGTAACACAGAAGAATGGTACTGAAGCACCATTTCAAAACGAGTATTATAATGAATTTGGAGAAGGTATCTATGTAGACATCATTAGTAAAGAAGTACTATTCAGTTCAAACGATAAATTTGATGCGCATTGTGGATGGCCTAGTTTTACAAAACCAGTGAACGAAAAATTAGTTGTAGAAAAGACAGACGTTACCCATGGAATGATCCGTACCGAAGTAAGAAGCAGTACACCTGATTCACATCTAGGACACGTCTTTAACGATGGGCCAGATGGAAACTTACGATATTGTATAAACAGTGCATCACTTCAATTCATCAAGAAAGAAGATATGAGTAAAAAAGGATATAGCGAGTATTTACATTTATTTAAAAAGTAGAGAAATCTACTTTTTTACTTTTTATAGATAAAATATATATAATTTTGTATAATAGTGTAGAAAGAAGTGATGATATGGGAAAAATAATACAACTCAACGATCAACTATCTAATTTAATCGCCGCAGGTGAAGTAGTAGAAAACATGGCCTCAGTCGTAAAAGAACTAGTTGAAAACAGTATAGACGCAAACAGTACAGACATTAAAATAGAACTACTAGAGACAGGTCTTCAAGAAATCAAAGTTATTGATAACGGTGATGGAATGTCAAAAGAAGATATTTTAATGTGCTTTCAACGTCATGCTACATCTAAAATTAAAACATCTCATGATCTATATCATATCAACACACTAGGATTCCGTGGAGAAGCAATGCCTAGTATTGCCTCAGTATCTCATATGGATATCATTTCAAGTGAAGGTGAAACAGGATACAAAATTGAACTAAAAAACGGTGTCATCCAAAATCAAGGGGAGTATAGCCCAAGAAAAGGGACAACGATTAACGTAAAATACCTATTCTTTAACACACCAGCTAGACTAAAGCATCTGAAAGCAACAAACACAGAACTTAGTTATATCGTGAACTACATAAACAAAATAGCATTATCACATCCAGAAATAAGCTTCACATTATCTAACAATAAAAAAGTCATCTTTAGAACTCCAGGATCAAATGATCACCTAAAAGTTCTAAGCAATATATATAGCATAGAAATCATAAAAAGCATGGTTCCATTTGAAAACCAGAACCAGTACTTTAAAATAAAAGGGTTTCTAACAAAACCAATGTTCAACAGATCAACAAGAAACCACGTAACATTAATCGCCAACAACAGAATGATTAAAAACTCAAAAGTAATAAACGCAGTCATCGATGGATTTAAAACATTCATTCCGATTGGGAAATACCCAATCGTCTTTCTTCAAATAGAATTAGACCCACTTTTAATAGACGTAAACATTCATCCCCAAAAATTAGAAGTGAAATTCACAGAACAAAGAATGCTTCACAGTCTAATCAGAAACACAATCACAGAAACATTACAAAGATTAGACCTAATCCCAGAAATGAAAACACCTAAAAAAGAACAAGACTATAAATACGAAACATTAAACCTTAGTTCAGATACATTAGAGCCAACATTAGTAAAAGAAGATTTTATGACATTTATTGAGAATAAAGTCGGTGAAAAACCAGAACTAAAAATAGAACAAACAATAGAAACAAAAACAACCAAAGTACCAAATATGGAATATATAGGACAGTATCTAGGTACATACCTAATCGCTCAAAACAGTGAAGGTCTATTCATCATAGATCAACACGCAGCTGCTGAAAGAATTAGATATGAAAACTATAAAAAGAAATTTGGAGAAGTTGAAATTAACACAACAAAACTTTTAATCCCAATGACATTAGACTTAAGTAACGCAGAGGTCCTTCAAATAAAAGATAATCTTGATATCACTCTACCTCTTGGTGTATCACTAGTAGACAATAACCACAGTGGGGTAGATATATTAGAAGTCCCATCATACTTCCCAAAAGGATTTGAACAATCTTATACAGAAGAAATCGTAAAATACATAATTGAAGGTAGAGATTTAACTGTAGAAGGTATCCGTGATGACTTAGCGAAGAACCTAAGCTGTAAACACAGTATCAAGGCAAACAAATATATCAATAGAATTGAAATAGATAAACTTCTTTATGATTTAGAACAATGTACCAACCCATATACTTGCCCTCATGGAAGACCAGTTATTATAAAATTCACACAAACAGAAATCGAAAAAATGTTTAAGAGGATTATGTAATGATTGTTTTAGTAGGACCAACAGGTATTGGGAAAACCAAACTAAGTATTATGCTCGCAAAACACTATAACACTGAAATCATCAGTGGTGATAGTGTCCAAGTATACAAGAAACTAGACATCGGAAGCGCAAAAGTAACAAAGGAAGAAACACAAGGAATCAAACATCATTTAATTGATATCTTCGAACCAACAGAAGATTTTAGTGTCGCACTTTATCAGAAACTTGTACGAAATAAAATTGATGAGTTCAACTCAAAAAACCAAATACCATTAATCGTAGGAGGGACTGGGTTATACATAAAATCAGTATTATATGATTATAATTTCGACGAAACAAAAAGAGATCATTCCTTAGAAGAGGAATATAAAGATCTTAACAACGAAGAACTACATAGTATCTTAAAGGAAAAAGATGAAGAATCAAGCATTAAAATACATCCAAACAACAGAAAAAGAGTATTACAGGCAATCAGTAGATCTTCATCAAACAAAGTATCAGATAATACAAACAAAGATAACAAAGTATATGATTTCACATTAATTGGTTTAACTCTTGAACGAGAACAATTATATGAAATTATAAACAAACGAGTTGACATAATGATAAACAATGGTTTAATAGAAGAAGTGAAATCATTATATGATGCCAACATACAATCAAACAGTGTACAAGCCATTGGATACAAAGAACTGTATACATACTTTGATAAAAATTGCACATTAGAAGAAGCAGTAAACAAAATAAAACAAAAATCAAGAAACCTAGCAAAAAAACAATTCACATTCTTCAACAATCAATTTGATTGTAACTGGGTTGATGTGGATTTAAATAACTTCGATAACACATTTAAAAAGGTAATCAATATTATAGAAAACAGGTGAAATCATGGCAGAGTTATTCAGAGCATTACTGTTAATATTTGTAGCTGAAATGGGAGATAAAACTCAGATTCTCGCAATGGCATTTGCTACAAAATATAAAATCAAACAAGTAGTACTTGGAATCTTAATCGGTTCCTTTTTAAATCACGCACTCGCAGTTTTACTAGGTGCGAACTTATATAAAATAATTCCAATATCAGCACTTGGAATTATTGCTGGATTCAGTTTTCTATTGTTCGGATTATGGAACCTAAAAATGGATGACGAAGACGAATCTAAATCAAAAACATTCTTTGGTCCAATATCAACAGTTGCACTTGCCTTCTTTATTGGCGAACTTGGTGACAAAACACAGTTAACAGCAATCATTCTAGCAACAGATGCTGTGAACCCAGTATTTATCCTAATTGGGACAGTATCAGGGATGGTTCTTACTGGACTTCTTGGTATATTTGTCGGGATTAAACTAGGGAATAAGGTTGATGAGTTTTATATAAAGATAGTCGCATCAACGGTTTTCTTTGTATTTGGGTACATCAAACTAATAGGTTCTCTTCCAACTACATACTTATCGGTATTCAATATTACGTTTGTTACCTTAATACTATTATTTATGAGCTATGTATTATTAAAACCAACAGTAGCATTACGAAGACTAGGACGCTCAACTGAATACCAACGTACAGCTACAAGACTTCATAACTTCTACAACACTATGTATAACACATTAGAAGACATCTGTTTAGGAGAAAACCATTGTGGTGTTTGTGGGGGTACAAACTGTTTAATAGGGTTCAATAAAAAAGTAATAGAAGATGCAAAAAACGGACTTGAAATAAACACTGAGTTTATCGAAAATAAACTAACCAAAAACTTCTCACGTTCTAAAGTATTAGAAGCACTAAAAGATACAATAGAACTTCTAAAAGATAGCTTCGAATTACCATCAATGAAGCAAGTTCATTCGATTAGAAAAAACTTCGAATTGATCATGTATAAAGAAACGATAGATGCAAATACATACAAAGAATACATAGATAAACTAACTATCATTGATTCAAACTTAGTACAATTACTAAAATAGACCTCTTGGTCTATTTTTTTTATGCTATAATAGATTGAGGAGTGATAAAATGAAAGCCCCACTGCACGAAAGATTTGCTGACTTTATCGTTGGTCTTATCAGACCAATCATCGTATTTCTTATGGAACGAGAACTTAAAGTAACACATTTTGGGGATAAAATCACAAAGGATAGGGAACCTTTCATTTTAATAAGCAACCATTTTAATACATGGGATGCTTTTGCACTGATGAAACATAATAAAACAAGAATCCGTTTCGTTGTAACAGAAATTGCATTTTTGGATAAATCAAAAAAAGCTCTTCTTAAATATATAGCCAGAGCAATCAGAAAAAGAGTAGGTAAAAAAGACGTAAAAGCAACCAAAGAAATGTTTAGATACCTTAAGATGGGTTATAGTATTGGAGTATTTCCAGAGGGAGATAATACATACTATGGAGAAACACTTGAAATATTTCAGAACACCGGACGATTATTAAAGAAAACAAATGTGGATGTCGTATTAACAAAACAAGCACTAGGATACATCTCACAGCCTAGATGGGCAGATTACTTTAGTAAATCTGGACAACTTCATACATACACAAAAACGATTATAACCAAAGAAGAATTAAAAGAATTAGAACCGGACCAAATAACAAAAATAGTTGAAAAAGAACTATATCATAACGATTATGACTATCAAAGAGAACATATGATTCCGATGAAAAGAAAAAAGAGAGCTGAAGGAATAGAGAGACTTATCTATTACTGTAATAAATGTAATAGTGTAATGACTATTTATGGAGAAGACTCACATATTAATTGTTCAACATGTGGAACAATAGGTACAATTAATGAGTTTGAATTTATAGAGGGTAATAAACATGATAACTTAGTTGATTATAACAAGGAACAATACTCTCATATTGAAGAAGTAATACATTCAGAATTCTCATTTCCAGTAACTTTAAATGTTGTAAACACAAAGAAACTTAAAAATAAAAAAGTAGGGAAATACACTTTATATTATAAAGATAAAAAAATAACTCTGAAAAACAATAAAGAAACTCGTGTCTTTGATCTTAAAGACATAAAACATCAAGTAAACACAATGAGACATAGCTTTAGCTTTGACTACAAGGAGGTGACTTATAACTTCACAGATATCAAACATCAATTCGTATTATTCGAAATGTGTCGTTATCTAAATGGAAGTTATAAATAATTATGAAATTTAAAGTAAAAATTGATTTATGGATGAGACTGGTGATGTATTTTTCTGCATTTCTAGTAGTACCTATTATATTTGTTGTACCAAGAGAAGAAATGTTTATCGTAGTTCTAGTATCATTGCTAAATATGGCAATTATTCTACCATTTGTAATGATTGGATTCTATGAATTAAGAGATGATCATTTACTTATAAGATTTGGGTTTGTTATTAAGAGAATTAAGTATTCAAACATATCTGAAATCACTGAAAAAAAAGGGTTAACAAACAGTTACGCCTTATCTAGTGATAGAGTGCGAATCAAGGAAAGCCATAAAAAGAAGTTAACAGCATACACAGAAATTAGTCCAGAAGATAAAGAACGATTTATTTTTGAACTAAAAAGAAGAAGTCCACAACTTCAGGAAGATATATTTTAGAGGATAAGAGATGAAAAAACTATTACTATTAATTTCAATACTTACATTAACAGCATGTGGTAACACAGAGGAGAATGAAGATGTAGATAGCATCAGTTTCTCTGGTGAAACTTATGAATATGTAAAAACAGAAAACGATTATGATATATTTACTAACAATGGTCATATAGTTGAAGTACAATATGGTACAGTGACAATTATTACGACTGAGATTGACGACGATATCTACATTATCCAAGGTGACGCAGAAAACTATGAAATATCTAAAAATGGAAATACAATACTAGTATGTTCTGGAACTCCAACATCTTGTACAGGATATGAATCTGTAGACTTCAAAGATGATATAATCGGTATCATAAATGAGTACAATTAAGAATAGAGAAATCTATTCTTTTTATATATCATTTCTTAAATCAAGGAAAGTTCTATATAATAGAGTAGAGGTGATAGCATGAAAGACATATTTAAACCATACACATTCAAAAATGGTACAACGATAAAAAATAGATTTTGCTTAGCACCTATGACAACCTATTCTTCTAATGACGATTTAACATTATCGGAGGAAGAAGAAGTTTATTATAATAGTAGAGCAAAGCAATTTGGTATGATAATTACTGCAGCTACAGCGATTAGTAAAAACGCACAAGCATTCGAGAATCAGATATCTATTAGGGATATTAGATACTTAGACTCAATGACTAGATTAGCAAATTCAATAAAAAAAGAAGGATCAAAAGCAATCCTTCAAATACATCATGGAGGAAGAATGAATCCTCCTGGTCTTTATAATGGGCAAGACATAGTTAGCGCTAGTGCTGTAAAAGCAGAAAGAGACTACTGTGTAACACCAAGAGAACTTAGAACATCAGAAGTGTATGACATCATAGATGATTTTGTAGATGCAACTAAACTCGCAATTAAAGCTGGGTTTGATGGTGTAGAACTACATGGTGCAAATACATACTTAATACAACAATTCTTCAGTCCTCATTCAAATCAAAGAGATGATGAGTTTGGTGGATCTGATAAAAAAAGATTAAGCTTTCCATTAAAACTAACAAAAAGATTGCTAAGAACCAAACAACATTATGCGACAGAAGAATTCATAATTGGATACAGATTTAGTCCTGAAGAAATTGAAAACCCAGGAATAACACTTGATCAAACAAAAGTATTGGTAAATCAATTATGTAAACTTGGTGTTGATTATCTACACATTTCATTAGGAAAACACGATCAATTATCAATCAGAGATAAAGAAAATACAATCTCTATCGCAAACCAATTACTTGAAGTTATTGATGGTAGAGTACCACTTATAGGTGTAGGTGGTCTTGATACCCTTCCTAAAATAGAAGAAGCATTCAAATCAGGATATGATTTAGTTGCCTTAGGTTTAATCGCATTAAGTGATATTGAGGTAATTGACAAATTTAAAGAGAATGTAGAACCGACAAAGATTATATCGAAAGATTCATTACTTCCTTCTCCTCTATTTAATAGATTGAGTCAGTGGAATCTTGAATCAAAAGGATATTCAGTAAAATAAAAAGACCATTTATGGTCTTTTTTTTAGTCTATTATACATACCAAACCTAATCGTTCCTCAGCATCCTCTTTGAATAAATCCATTGTCTCAAAGATATCTTTGCCTTCATATAATTCAATATATAGATTTTCATAGTAATCGATCTCTTCATTACTCAGTAATCTATTCGTATCATTAATACTTACAATATCATTTCTAGTATATGTGTACTGAATTGTTTGTGAAATGTCACCAACTTGAAGAGTGCACTGCATAATGCGTTCTCCAGTACAACCTGTTAAAATCCCTATCATAAATAATGTTAATATTAGTAATGTCTTTTTCATATTACACCTCAATTTACTATGTTTACTATATAACATATTACCATAAAAAAACGACTAAAACTAGTCGTTTAATTTTGTAATTTGAAATTTTTCATCTAACCATAACCCAATAACAGTAACACCTGTATACCATTCTTTAATGGTCTTAACAGACTCTTTTATAAACTCAACTTGTGTATCATCATCTTCAACAATTCCAGCACAATCATGATGCCCAACAACAGCAATTATATTGGATTTATGTCCGTTAACACTGATATCACTTCTAAACTGAAGGTTATGTAGAATTGATTTTTGCTTTTTTAAGGCAATTACTTTTACTGGCCCTGCCAAAGTAATTGTATCTACATACTTAACATTATAATTATCTTTAACATATTGTTGAACAGTTTCCTGCACTCTACCATCCATACAAGTAATCGTAGTTCCAAATTCATTCATAGTCACAACTCCTTTAAGTAAAAGTGTACTATGAAATTGTACTAAATTATTGTCTAGTTGACAAGTTTTTTATAATGTATGATTTAGTAATGTCTCGAATTTTGGATTTATACCACTAATCTTATTGAATATTGCACTAATAAATATTCCTCTTGCACAAGAGGCACCACCTAGAATTACATTTTCACGTAATGCATCTTCCCATGTATCATAATGAGCTACTATATAATAGATTAAAGGAAAGGATTGTTCTAATCCACATGCAACACCTGAGTATTCAAATATAAACTCATTGATGTCATTCATTGAAATAGCTTTTTCTAGTGAAACAAGATATTCATCAGGAGCATACTTTAAACTATTTTTTAGAACGTCTAGTTTATTAAACTCGTTTACGTTATCAAGAACATCAAATAGCATGTCTAAAAAATGTTTTGTATTGGTATAACCTGTCAATACTTTAGAATACGCTAATACAGTGTCTACTTTATCTGAAATATCATCATTATCCATACTCGCAAGCAGTAATACAGGTCCAATCAACTGTTTATCGATATGGTCAGTAAAGACTTTAGGTTCTTTACTATAGTCTTGTTCATGTTTAACTTGAGATAGTAAATCTTTTCCAAAACTTTCGATATACCCATTATACTCTCCATTGTCATGAATATGGTTATACATCATATTTCTCCATTTTAGAGGGTCATTATCATACTCTAATGCTAAAAACTTACTAAAAAGATAGAGAGATTCTCCCATAAAATCGACATCTCCAAGTTTGAAATCTGGATATACATCAAATGATTGAGTCGATTCATCATATGCTGTATGGTCAATAGGTTGGAATAGTAAATCTTTCTTATTTGATAGCTCTAAGAGGTATCCTCTATCATAGATCCAGTTATAACCAAGTGCACTTGCACTACCTAATAAACTAGCTTTTATTGTTGATACTTTTTTCATACTATCACCTCACCCTCATTATATGACTTAACACCGTTATAGAAAATAGATATACGCTATTTTCAAGTTATGTTATAATTGTTTTGATAATAAGGAGTGGTAATATGAATAATCAATTCTTTAGTAAAAGACAATCAGTACATGCAAGACACGGTGTTGTAGCTACAAGTGAAGGACTTGCCTCACAAATTGGACTAGATATACTAAAAAAAGGTGGAAATGCTGTAGATGCTGCAGTAGCAACTGCCGCTGCCTTAACAGTAACAGAACCAACAAGTAATGGTATTGGTAGTGATTGCTTTGCAATTGTGTACATGAATGACTCTCTTTATGGATTAAATAGTAGTGGGTATTCTAGTAAGAACATTTCTATAGAAAAAGTAAAAGAGATGGGACATGATAAAATGCCTGTGTCTGGAATTATCCCAATTACTATCCCAGGAACTCCAAAGGGATGGGCTGCTTTAAACAAAAGATTTGGTAATTTAAGTTTATTAGAATGTTTAACACCTGCGATTGAACTTGCAAGGAATGGTTTTATTGTATCTGAAACAGTAGGCTTCTACTGGGAAAAAGCAATGGAAACATATAAAAAAAGAAATCAAGGTGAGATGTATCACACATTCTTTGATGTGTTCACAAAAAACAATATGGGATATAAAGCTGGTGATTTTTATCAAAGTGAAGCACATGCACAAACACTAGAAGAAATAGGAAAGACAAATAGTGATTCATTTTATAAAGGTGAGTTATCAAAGAAAATCGTCTCATTTATGGAAAAACATAATGGTTTCATAGATCAATCAGATTTAGAAGATTTTGAGTCTGAATGGGTTGATCCAATCAGTGTAAACTATAAAGGATATGATATTTGCGAAATCCCTCCAAATGGACAAGGGATAACTGCATTAATGGCATTGAATTTACTTAAAGATGAAACATTAGAACAAGGTCATATAATGACTTATCACAAGCAAATTGAAGCATTAAAGATTGCATTTAGTGATACACTTACATATGTTACAGACTCTAATTTTATGAAAATGAATCCTGACTTTCTACTTAGTGATGAATATGTAAAACTACGAAAGAAAGACATTTTGGATAAAGCAACATTGAAAGAACCAATAGACTATAAAAAAGCTGGAACTGTATATCTATCAACCGCTGATAAAGATGGTAACATGGTATCATTTATCCAAAGTAACTATATGGGATTCGGTAGTGGAATTATGATTGATGGTACAGGGATTGCGATGCAGAATAGAGGTCATACTTTCAGTTTAGATAAAGAACATCACAATGCATTGGCACCAAGAAAAAGAACATATCACACAATTATTCCAGGATTTATTATGAAAGATAACAAAGCAGTTGGACCTTTTGGAGTTATGGGTGGATTTATGCAACCTCAAGGTCATTTACAAGTAGTTATGAATCTGGTAGATTACAATATGGACCCACAATCTAGTCTGGATTGTCCAAGATTTAGATGGGATGAAGGATTAAAAGTTGGTGTTGAGAACTCGTTTGATATATATATTGCTCAACAATTAAGAGAACTAGGTCATCATATTTCAATTGATCTTTATGGTGGAGGATTTGGTCGGGGACAAATCATAATGAAAACGGATAATGGGTATATTGCTGGAACAGAAACAAGATGTGATGGGACAATAAGTTACTATTAAAAAAATGATGGAATTTTCCATCATTTTTATTTTGTGTTTTCTAACCCACCATCTAAAACATAAATAGCTTTAAATGCTTCTTTAGACATCTTTTTTGCAAGGTTGTAACTTTTCTTACCATTATTACAGTAAATGAATACTGATTGGTCTTTACGAAGTTTTGAATACTTTGATAAGACACTTTTCTTTGTAAAATTTCTTGCACCTTTGATTTTTGATTTCTCAAATTCATCTTTGCTTCTAATATCTACCAATTGTCCTTTACGCATATTGTTTTTGAAATCATCGTTATTAACAATATGAATAACTTCTTTATTTGCAGGTTTTCTACTTGATACTAATAATCCAAGCACAACCCCACCGACAATTGTTATGACCCATGTATACCATTCCATAATTTACTCCTTCTATAGTGATCCTAAAAATAATAGAACACCAATAATATCTACAACACCAAGTATTAATCCAATCTTACCTGCTGTTGATTCTATTGATTTTATACCTAAAATAACACTAACAATACCTAGAGGTAAACCAAAAATCAATAAACCAATAACCCCAGTTGCAACTGATATCGCACCTGTAGAACTTGATGTGCCTTCTGTCTTTGTTGTACGTTGTGGTTGTATGTATTGTATATTTCCACATTCTTTACATCTTGTTGAATTTTCTTGCAATTCTAATCCGCAATTCGAACAATAATTTGCCATAATCCAGCCTTCCTTCTCCGTGTATATGTAAAATCCGCGATAATTATTTCCTCAAAGTCAATTATAAATTGTACTGTTCTTTTTGTCAATTTAAAGATATATTGTATGATTTTGTTTACATTCATACTAATATTATATATAATATTATATTGATTGGGAGTGAGACACATGATATCAACAAATGATTTTAGAAATGGTGTAACAATTCAAAACGAAGGAAACCTATGGTTAGTAATGGAATTTCAACATGTAAAACCTGGGAAAGGTCCTGCGTTTGTAAGAAGTAAATTAAGAAACTTACGTACGGGAGCAGTCGTAGATAAAACTTGGAGAGCCGGAGAAAAAGTGGCTAAAGCACATATAGATAAAAGTAAAATGACATACTCGTACTCAATGGGAGATACTTTTGTATTCATGGATAATGAAACATATGAATCAGTAGAAATCAAAAAAGAAAGTATCAAATATCAATTGAACTTCATTATTGAAGGTATGGAAGTGAGTGTTATTAGTTTCGAAGGTGAAATTTTAGGAGTAGATATTCCTGAAAAAGTAACATTAGAAGTAGCAGAAGCTGATCCAGCAGTAAAAGGTAACACAGCAACAAGTGCAACAAAAGATTGTATTTTAGAAACAGGATTTAAATTACAAGTTCCTTTATTTGTAAACTTAGGCGATAAAATCGTTGTAAATACAAATACTGGAAAATATGATAAGCGCGCATAAGGAGTGAGCTAATTGGAAGATCTCGTCAGGTTGTATACTTTTAGTTTTAGTAGTATACCATTAGATTTAAGCATTTTAATGTTGGTTTTATTAGTAGTATCAAGTTTCTTCAGTATGTCAGAAACTGTATTCTCTACTGTAAACCCAATAAGATTAAAAACAAATATTGAAGACGGTAAAAGAGGTAGTAAGAAAGCATTGTGGATTGTTGAGAGCTATGATTTAACATTGACAACGATTTTAGTTGGTAACAATCTAGCAAACATCGCATTAACAGTTGTTAGTGTAAGCTTCTTCACAGCCATTTTACCATTGAATTTAGTTAGTATAATGAGTACATTCGTTATGACAACAGTAATTCTAATCTTCGGTGAAATAGTACCTAAAAGCTTCGCAAGAAATAATGCTGATACTATATCTTTAAGAATAAGCAGTTTGTTTTATTACATAATTATCGTATTAAAACCTGTTACTTGGATATTCTTGAAAATCAAAAAGTGGATTGTTAAAGATAACAATGAAATTCAAATCAGTGTTACTGGTGATGAACTAGAAACAATTATTGATACTATGGAAGAAGAAGGTAGTATTGATGAGGATGAAGCTGAGTTACTACAAAGTGTATTAGATCTTAATGATAAACAAGTATACGAAATTATGACACCTCGTGTAGATATGATTGGTATTGATGTTGAAGACGATACTATTGAAGATATAAAGAAAATATTCTTTGATAATCAATTCAGTAGAGTACCTGTATTTGAAGATACACGTGATAACGTTATTGGAGTACTACACGAAAGAGACTTTTTTACAAAACTGATTAAGGGACAAAAAGTCACAATAAAAAAACTAATGAGAGAACCTTTCTTTGTATCAAAATCAATGAAAGTAGATACTTTGATTGAAACATTACAAAGAGAAAAGATACACATCGCTATCGTTTCAGGTGAATACGGTGGTACAAGTGGTATCGTTACAATGGAAGACGCATTAGAAGAACTTGTAGGAGAGATTTACGACGAACATGATGTTGTCGAAGGGGAATCAATCCAACAAATAAAAGAACATAAGTACGGGGTAGATGCAGATATCGACTTAGAGGACTTATTTGAAGAGTTAGAACTAGGTCCAGAACCAGAAAGCCATTATAGTAGTTTAGGTGGTTGGTTGTATGAGATGTTTGAAGATATTCCTGAAATAGATGAATCATATACATACCGTCAAGAAATCCCTTCGTATGATCATAATGAAGACGACCCGACAATTCTAATACTTAAATTCGTAGTAAAAGATATTAAAGAGCGTCGTATTAGTTATGTGCATTTAACAATCGAAGAAGAAATTGAAGACTAAAAGAGGGTATAACCTCTTTTTATCTTGTGGGTGATATAATGGAAAGATTACAAAAAGTAATAGCGAGAAGCGGAATCGCTTCAAGAAGAAAAGCTGAAGAATTAATAACAGCTGGTAAAGTAAAAGTAAATGATACAATCGTTAAGGAATTAGGGACAAAAGTTGGACCTAAAGACGTAGTTATTGTAAATGGTAAAGCAATAACTCTAGAAGAGTTTGTTTACTATGTACTATATAAACCAGAAGGTTATGTATCTACAACAAGCGATGAAAAAGATAGAAGAACGGTATTAGATTTAATACCTTCTGAAAATCGTATTTATCCTGTAGGGAGATTAGATTATGATACATCAGGAGTGTTATTAATCACGAATGATGGAACATTTACTAATCTGATGACATCTCCAAAACACAATACGGAGAAAGAATACCGTGTAAAAGTAAAAGGATTCTTACGAAAAGAAGAATCACAAAAACTTTCTAGAGGTATTAAAATAGATCGTTATATGACAAAAAAAGCTGTGATTAAAGATGTCGAATACAATAAGAAAAATGAAACATCAATATGCACAATCATTATCACTGAAGGTAAATATCATCAGGTAAAATTAATGTTTGAAGCAGTAGGACATCCAGTACTTAAATTAATGAGAACAAGATTTGGAATTGTAACCTTAGATGGACTTCGAAAAGGAGACCATAGAAAGTTAAAACCATACGAGCTAAAACAACTTAGAAAAGAAACATAGTTGTGTTATAATATTAAAAGAGTTGAGAGGTGAATATATGAAGCATGTTCAAATTGCAATTGATGGTCCTGCGGGTGCTGGTAAAAGCACTATAGCAAAGATGATTGCAAGGCAATTAGGTTATACATATATTGATACAGGAGCAATGTATCGAGCAATTACATTAAAAGCATTAAGACAAAACATTGATCTAACTATTGAAGACAATTTCAACTTTGTCAAAGAGACAACTTTCAAATTCGTTGATGGAGCATTATACATGGACGATATAGATGAAAGTAAAAACATTAGAACACACAAAGTATCTAACAATGTATCTTTGGTTTCATCATACATATCCGTTCGTAACGAATGTGTTAAAATTCAAAGAGTAATTTCAGATAAAGATTGTGTCGTTATGGATGGTAGAGACATTGGGTATAATGTATTACCGAATGCTGACTATAAATTTTATTTAACAGCATCAATAGAAACAAGAGCGGAAAGACGCTATAAAGATAATATTATGCGAGGAATTAAGAGTGACTTAAATATCTTGAAAGAAAAAATTAAAACGAGAGATCATTTTGATTCAACAAGAGAACATAGCCCATTAAAACCAGCAGAAGATGCAATCATAATTGATACATCTGAATTATCAATAGAACAAGTCGTAGAATTAATTACAAATCAGATAAATGAGGTAGATTAATATGGAATTCAACATGAAAAAAGTTAAAGTTGGGATGTTTGTAGAAGGTAAAGTATTTATGGTTACTGAAAAATCAGTACACGTAGATTTTGGAGCATACGCAGAAGGTGTTATATATAGAGATTGGTTAACACTTGACGATATTTCTTCTTGTAAAGATGTAGTAAAAGAAGGAGATATCTTATCAGCTAAAATCACTAAAATCGATGATGAGAACCAACAAATATTATTATCAAGAACTGATATCTTATTAGCAGAAAAAAGAAAAGACTTTGATAAATTTAGCGGTGAAGGTGATTCATTCAAAGCAAAAGTAACACGCGCTATCAGAGGTGGATTATTACTGAATTATAACGGAATTGATATGTTTATGCCTGTTTCTCATATTTCATTAGAAAGAGTGGAAGCAGAAGATTTTGTAGGACAAACATTAGAAGTTACAGTACTTGAAAATAAAGACGGTAAAATCAAAGTAAGTCGTCGTAAAGTCTTAGAAGCAGCACGTAAAATAGATAGAAAAAAAGAATTTGAAGACATTCAAATTGGTGCAGTTATAAATGGTAAAGTAGTTAAGATTATGGACTTTGGAGCATTCGTAGAAATCGGATTCAACCAAGGTTTGGTACATAAATCTGAATTATCACACCACAGAACTGAAAAAGTTACTGACGTTCTAACAGAAGGACAAGAAATTGAAACAAAAGTAATTTCAAAAGCAAAAGGTAAAATTGGATTATCAATCAAAGCCTTACAAAAAACTCCTTGGGAAATCTTCGCAGAATCTAACAAAGTTGGAGACGAAATCAAAGGTAAAGTTGTTCGTAAAATGGCAAATGGTATCTTAGTAGAGATTTCAAGAGACGTTGTTGGAATGCTACATAAAAAAGATTATTCATGGGATCCTCGTTTAAACTTCGCTGGTGAAGTAGAAGTTGGACATGAGGTTACATTAAAAGTACTAAGCTTAGATGTTAAAAACAGAAAAATGGGATTATCTAAAAAACATTTAGAATATAACCCTTGGAAAGATGTAACCGTTAAAGTTGGAGAAGAAGTATCTGGAACAGTAGAAGAACTACAAAGTAACGGAGCTTTAGTAAAAATTCAAGGTGTTAAAGCATTCTTACCAATTGGTGAAATCAAATCTGAACGTGTTCAAGACATTGCACAAGTATTAAAAGTGAATGATGTCATCAACGCTGTCGTTACAAATGTAGACAAACACATGTGGAAAATGGCAATCTCAATGAATCAACTTGTTGAAGGTAAACAACGCGCAGAATTCGAAGATTACCTAAAAACAGAAGAACAAGCAACAAATCCTACATTAGGTGATTTATTCAAAGATCAGCTAGAGAAATTCAAGAAATAAGGTGTTACTATGTTACCAACAGTAGCAATAGTTGGACGACCGAATGTCGGTAAGTCAACTCTATTCAACAGAATCATCGGTAATCGATTAAGTATTACAGATGATGAGCCAGGAATTACTAGAGATAGAATCTATAGTAAAGGTGAATGGCTAACAAGAAAATTTAATATAATAGATACAGGTGGAATCGATTTTAACGATGCCCCTTTTATCCATGAAATAAAAAGTCAAACAGAAATCGCAATTCAAGAAGCAGACTTAATTATCCTTGTATGTGACATCAGAACAGGTATCACAGATGAAGATTCATATATCGCAAGAATGCTTTACAAAGCAAATAAACCAGTAGTACTAGCTATAAACAAAGCAGATGATATCACATTAACTGATACAATGTATGAATTTTATAGCCTAGGACTTGGAGATCCAATCCCAGTATCATCACAACATGGTGTTGGAATTGGGGATTTACTTGATGAAGTAGCAAAACAACTTCCAGATGTAAAAGATGTTGTCTATGAAGATACTCGTATCAAATTATGTCTTATTGGTAGACCAAACGTTGGTAAATCTTCTTTAACAAATGCATTACTAGGTGAAGACAGAGTAATCGTATCTGAGATTGAAGGAACAACAAGAGATAGTATCGATAGTTTATTTACATATAAAGAACAAGATTATGTAGTAATCGATACAGCTGGAATGAGAAAAAAAGGTAAAGTATACGAAAACGCAGAAAAGTATTCTGTTCTACGTGCTTTAAGCGCAATCGATAGATCAGATATCTGTTTGATCTTAATAGATGCAGAAACAGGTATAAGAGAACAAGATAAAAAGATAGCTGGTTATGCAACAGAATCAGGTAAAGGAATCATCTTAGTTGTCAACAAATGGGACACAGTAACAAAAGATACAAATACAATGCACAGATGGGAAAGAGAAATTCGTTCTCATTTCCAATTTGTAACATATGCACCTATCATATTCTTAAGTGCTAAAACAAAACAACGTGTAAACACAATGTTCCCAGCAATAGAAGAAGCATATAATAACTTTAGTAGAAGAGTTCAAACATCTGTATTAAATGATGTAATACTAGATGCATTCTATGTGAATCCTCCAAAGATTCACAATGGTGGAAAAGCAAAAGTATATTACGCAACACAAGTTGCATCAAAACCACCAACATTTGTACTGTTCGTTAATGAAGAACAAGTTATGCATTTCAGTTACGAACGTTATTTGAAAAATAGACTACGTGAATCCTTCCGTTTTGAAGGAACACCTATCAAACTAATTTTAAGAAAGCGTGATTAGATGAACGTAAGTGTTATCGGTGGTGGATCATGGGGATTAGCATTATCAAAAGTATTATCTGATAATGGACATGGTGTACTAGTATATGATGTGAATGAAAAGATAGTTTCAAAAATTAATGAACTACATCTATGTGTTCAATTAGACGAGTATATTCCTGAAAATATCAAGGCAACAACTGATATCAAAGAAATAATCGATTTTTCTGACACATTGTTGTTCGTAGTACCTACAAAAGTATTAAGATTTGCCATAAGTGATGTCTTAAAACACTTAAAAACTCCAAAATTGTTCATAAATGCCGCAAAAGGTATCGAACCTGAAACATTTCTCAGAGTAAGTGAAGTCTTCAAAGAAATGGTTGATGAAAAGTACTTAAAAGGCTTTGTATCTTTAAGTGGACCGAGTCATGCCGAAGAGGTAATCAAAGGTATGACAACTGTAGTAGCAGCTTCTAGTGAAAACGAAGAAGATGGACTATTTGTTCAATCATTATTTCACAATGAAGATTACTTCAGAGTGTATAGTTCTTTAGACTTAAAAGGTGCTGAACTTGGTGGGGCATTAAAAAACATATTTGCACTTGCATCTGGACTAATTGCTGGTAAAGGATTAGGAGATAATAGTAGAGCTGCTCTTATTACAAGAGGGCTAGTAGAAATGGAAAAGTTCTACAATGCTTACGGCGCTGATTCAAAGTCTTTAATGGGTCTGACAGGTATCGGAGATTTAGTAGTTACATGTACATCAGTACATAGTAGAAACTACCAAGCTGGATTCAAGATTGGACACGGAAAAGATTTAGAAGAAACACTGAACTCAATGACAATGGTAGTAGAAGGTATTCGTACTTGTGAAGCTGCCTATAAATATGCAAAAGAACACAATCTAGAGTTGCCGATTATTGAAGCAATCTATAATGTGCTATTCCATAAAATGGATCCGAACATCGCATTAAAATCTTTGCTATCAAGAAAGGTCAAATCAGAATAAGGTTGTACTACAAATGAGTTTACACTCATACAATATACACTATACTCTTTAACTGTGCGATTAACGTAAATTGACCACGAATTTTATATAATTTGTGGTCTTTTATTTTGCAAACCACAAAATCACTTGCAATGAAGCCGTTCAACTGGTATAATTGGGGTAGATAAAAATTTATAGGAGGTCAAACGATGAATAAAACTGAATTAATCGCTAGAATTGCGGAAGTTTCTGGTTTAACTAAAAAAGATTCTGAAACAGCATTAAACGCTACATTAGCAGCAGTTCAAGAATCATTAGTTGCAGGGGAAAAAGTAGTATTAACAGGATTTGGTACTTTCGAAGTACGTAATCGTAAAGAAAGAGTTGGACACAACCCTAGAACAAACGAAAAAATTCATATTCCTGCTCAAAAATCACCTGCATTCAAAGCTGGTAAAGTTTTAAAAGAAGCAGTAAGATAACCATAAAAAAATAAAAAAGAAATATCACTCAAGTGGTATTTTTTTTTATGCCTTTATGTTAAAATTGAGAGGTATTGTTATGGAGGTGAAAGGATGTACGAAGAATATTTAAATTATGGAAATGGTAACAGCAGTTCAATCTTTATCGCAGCTCTTACGAACGATGCAAAGTATATAGTAAATTACTATAATAATAAGGAAGACATTCATCTACTTGATGATCGATCACAAACCTTACTACACTTAGCTGCTAGAAACAAAGCAGAACGTTCAATGGAACTTCTTTTAAAGATGGGATGTAATCCAAATATTGGGGATAAATTTGGAGACACACCATTACACATATGTGCGTACATGGGGAATGCAAATTTAGTAGAACAGTTATTAAAAAACAATGCGGATCCAAATTATCAATCAAACACAAAAGAAACACCTTTACATAGAGCATCATTTAAAGGTAGTGTCGAAGTAATAAAACTATTATTGGATTATCACTCAAATATTTATCTAACAGATGAGAATTTAACTTCTTGTCTACAATTTGCAGTAAGAAGCAAAAAAATAAAAGCTGTTAAATATCTTGTAGAACGTGGAGCAATCATTAATAGCATTGATATTAGAGGAGAAAGCACATTGCACTATGCATCACTACATTCAACTGTAGATATAGTGAAATATCTAATTGAATTAGGAGTGAATCCATATTCAAAAGATCAGTATAAAATGACACCACTACATCTTGCAGTAGAACACCCTCAAATTGAGATGTTGGAAGTGCTAATGGAAAGTGGTTTGACAAGTTATGATAAAACAAAATTTGATCAATCACCATACGATATTGCACTATCAAAAAATCAATATGAAAGTGTTGAATTATTCAATAAGTTAAAGAATGATAAAGTATTCCAATCACGTCTTAAAAAAACACCACTTTGCTTGGCAATAGTGATGAATGAGTTTGATAAAGCAGATAGTTTAGTCAATATTTCAGATGTGAATCAAAAAGATATATTTGGTAATACACCGCTATTCTATGCGATTATGAATCAAGAAGCATATCTAGTAGAACGTCTATTAGAACAAAATGCATCAATCTATGGAATTGAACCTCACGGTGATGATGCCATATACTATGCTACTCTTCTTGGGAACATTGAAATCGTTAAAATACTACAACAAAAACCACTGGATTACACTAAGCAATACGGTGGATATAATGTACTAGAAATTGCAGTACATACTGAGAAATTAGAACTATATGATGTATTAAAAAAAGGCTCAATTATTTGAGCCTTTTATATTACAGATAATATTGCGATTACACCTATTGTATTTTGAATAATATGAGTAATAATTGATGCATAAATATTTCTACCGCTTACATGATAAATTACACCAAGAACAATTCCAGCACTAGCATAATTAATAAGATAAATATAATCTCCACCAGCAAACACATGAAGTAGTCCAAATATCAAACTACTACCAATAATAGCTGAGATCGATGCAATCATAAATAATTTTGAATCCTTTGCATCATCAACCTCTTTATTAATTTTAATACCTACCGACATAACCAAGAACCCAATAATCCCATAAAGTCCTTTTCTAAACGTAAGTTCTTCCACAATTGGAGTAAACACTGCAATTGATAGTGAAAGCATAATTAATTGAAACGTGGATAGACCCTCAAACATACTTTGAATACCACCCTGATTAACAGAGGTTGCTGTTTCTGTAAAATAGCTGATAATTATTCCGCTAATAATCGAAACAACAAACAAAGCCATGAATCCAAGAATCCCTATTAGAATGATGTTCCCTAGTCTATTTCTGAAATCTTTAAATTGTTGTAATAAGTACTTTCTAAATATCCCTACCATTAGCGCAAAACCGGCAACACCCATAAATATCTGAGCATATAACAATACTTCAGATTCTACGTAATCTCCAGTAGCTGCTATTTGTCCTGCGATGATAAAACCAGCATATACTGATGTTAAAACATAAACCGCAATGTACGTTAGTATAATAAATATATTTCTTTTCATAGTCCCACCTCTAAAGAGAATTATAACATATTTAGCCAAATCCTAAAACATTGACTTATAAATATTTTATGGTAATATTAAGTGAGTTAAAAAAGAACCAAATATTCATGAAAAAAGGGTGATATCATGGCAAGAAAGAGTTTTGCTGTAATCGGAATGGGACGCTTTGGACAAAGCGTTGTTGAAGAATTAATTAAAAGAGAAGCTGATGTATTAGTAATTGATAAGGATCCAGAAAGAATTGCGAAAATGTCAAAAATAGCTACTCATGCTGTTACATTAGACACGACAGATGTTGAATCATTAAAAGAAGTAGGTATTTCTTCTATTGATCACGTAGTTGTGGCAATCGGTAAAGATATTCAATCAAGCATATTAACAACCTTAGCTCTTAAGAACTTAGGTGTTAAAACAGTAACTGTTAAGGTTCAAACAGAAGATCACGCTAAAATAGTAGATAAACTAGGCGCAGATGAAATTATTCAACCTGAAAAACAATCAGGACGAAGACTTGCTAGTAAAATTGTTTCAAACAATGTACTAGACTTCATTGATTTAAATCAATCACATAGTTTCATTATTGTAGAAGTAACCCCAAAGATTATTGATTCAACAATTATTAATCTGAATGTAAGAAATAAATTCAATATCAATATCGTCGCAATCCGTAGAGGAGAAGACGTTATTATTCCAAAACCTGATGATTTATTAGGTGAAAGTGATCAACTTTTACTAGTTGGTAAAAATGATGATTTAGAGAAATTTAATAATTGGTTAAAAAAATAAGCCCTCTCGGCTTATTTTTTTGTATAATGGTAGTAGGTGATAATATGAAAGAAATCGTAATAGCGACAAAAAATAAGCACAAAATAGTAGAAATGAAGCATAGTTTAGAACCACTTGGGTATAAAGTGTTAAGTTTGTTTGATTTTGAAGAGTTTCCTGAAATCATCGAAGATAAAGATACATTCAGGGGAAATGCGTTAAAAAAAGCACAAGAACTAAGTGAATACTTAAATAAAGATGTTATCGCAGATGATTCCGGAATTGAAGTGGAATCTCTAAATAACAGACCTGGTGTCTATAGTGCACGATATTCTGGAGAAAATGCGACGTATACTGAAAACAATCATTTGTTGTTGAAAGAACTACAAGGTGTTTCAAATAGAACTGCACGGTTTGTAACTACTATCTGTATGTATAATATAGGACAAGAACCTATCTACTTTGAAGATTATCTATTTGGAAACATTGGATATGAATTCAAAGGGGATAATGGATTCGGGTATGATCCTTTATTTATTGTAGAAGGTGGAAGTAGACATTTGGCAGAATATTCTCTTGAAGAGAAAAACCAGATAAGTCATAGAGGTAAATGTTTAAAACAATTAACAGAATATATTAGAAATAAAAAAGACAATGAATAATCATTGTCTTTTGTTTTTATTATGTTTCTTGATGTTCTCTTTTATATGTCCATGACGATAACATTCTAAAAGTTTATATAAGTTTTCGATTTCTTCTTGTAATTTCATTCCTTTGTCTGTGCTGTACATAAACTCTCTGTCTTTATTTATATCCTCAGAACGAACTAGACTAATAATATCTTGTTCTTGCTCTATCAATGCTTCTTTGGATTGGAATCGATCATGAGAGATTAAAAACATACTATATGAATCACTCACAAGAGTGTAGCCACCAATACTAATTTTGTTTGAGTATTGTTTACTCATTCCGCCATCAATTGCGTATATTCTACCGTTTGCTTTGATTGGATTATCTCCGTTACTAATGTCAGTAGGTACATGGCCATTAATGATTTTAGATTTGTTAAAATCAATATCAAATTCAGTATATAGATTACGTAAAACATCCTCGTTTTCTCTTAATGTGAAGTAATCGTTTTTCTCTTCGATATGCGTTTCTTTTTCTTTAATAAAGTAACGTTCAAATGTTTTCATTGATTTTTTACCAAAGAGTGGTGAGTTCTTACCTTGCCATAAAAATATGAAATAGTCTTTTTCATCATTGATGACATTGTATCTATTTAAATGACCCATACGGACTGTTTGATCAAGGAAATCAAACAATGCTTTCCCTTTATACTCTTTGTTTTCTACTGTAATCCCAGAAAGTGAACCATCTCTGTGTAGTGGGATACAACCATGGAACAATAGATTGTTATTGTATTTAAGATATAATTGTCCAATCAGAAATAAATGTTTCATATGGTTTTGAAGTAAATCATTGTTTAAAAATGCACTTTTCAATTGCGTTAAAATAGAATCCTCTTCAATGGTTAACTCAAAAGGATTTGAGGGATCAATGGTTGGAAAGTTTGTATCTCTTAAGGGGTACGTTTTTCCGTTTATTGAAATGGTCCCTGTTTCATAGTTTATTTTATCTAAAAGCAATCTATCCTCTAATTCAAACTGAGGATTTCTTGCTATAAGTGATTTTTCTAATTTAAACTGGATAATTGCGATTGCTTTATGCATTTTAGCAACCAATAATTCCTCATCTTCATCAGGACCTTTATGAAGGGTAGGTGGCATAAAGATTTCACAAGGATCATCTGAGTAATATTTATCTGCGAATCTGGCAAGAGGTAGAAGATTGATTCCGTATCCTTCTTCTAAGGTGTCTAAAGTATTGTATCTAGCACTGTTTCTTAAAACATTACTGATTGCTAGTTTACTACCACAAGCAGCACCCATCCATATAATATCGTGATTTCCCCATTCAATATCCACTGAATGATACTTTTGGATTTTATTCATTACTAAATGTGCTTGCGGTCCTCTATCAAAAATATCACCAACGATATGAAGTCTATCAATCGTAAGTCTTTGAATAAAATATGATAATTCAATTAAAAAGTTTTTTTCACGCTTTGTTTTAAAGATAGCGTCTAATATTGCATCATAATATTTCTCTTTATCTGTGTGTTGTCTGTTTTCATATAGTAATTCTTGGATAATGTAAGAAAACATTGTAGGTAATGTTTTACGTACTTTACTTTTAGTGTATTTTTGGGCCAATAAACTAGCTAGAGATATCAAATCTAGAAGCATTAGTCTAATAAATGTTTTGAATTCATTTGGTTGAACTAGATTCTCGTATTTAATAATCATTTGTTTAGGGTAATACACAAAAAATGATAATCTATTCTTTTCAGATTCTGATTTTTCTGTGAATAGAATATTAATTTTATCTTTGGTTACCCCACTCCCATTTTTTAAGAAGTGATTGAATGTTTCATATTCACCATGGATATCAGATAAAAAATGTTCTGTCCCCTTTGGTAAATTCAATATAGCAGTTAAATTTATAAGTTCTGTGCTTACTTCTTGAACAGATGGAAATTCTTTACTTAATAGCTCAAGATATTTGAATTCGTAATTATGAGTCATAGGATACCTCGTTTTCTAAAATATACTCTATTATACCAAATATTCATTTATAATGGTAAATTCATTTGAATAATCTTTTAGCCACTTAATCCTATAAAAAGGAGAAATATTAGAGAATCCATTTCTAAAGAATAGACCAACAATCAAATCATTCAAAAAAATGATAGATTATGAAAACGTTGAGAAGTATACAAAAGGTATTTATAAAAGATACATAATACAAAAAGAGTATATAAAATGCTCTTTTTATTTGTTATAATTAAATAGTAAATATAAGAAGGAGGACAACTATGTCAATTAAAGGAACACAAACAGAATTAAACTTACTAAAAGCTTTTGCTGGAGAATCACAAGCAAAAAACAGATATACAATGTTTGCTAAAATCGCTAAAAAAGAAGGATATGAGCAAATCTCTGAATTATTCTTAGAAACAGCTGCAAACGAGTATATGCATGCTAAAATCTTTTTCCGTTACTTAGAAGGTGGAACTGCTGAAATTACAGCTACTTATCCAGCAGGAATTGAAGGAACTACTATGGAAAACCTAAAAGCTGCTGCTGACGGTGAAAATGAAGAGTGGACTGAATTATATCCTGAATTCGCAAGAATCGCAGAAGAAGAAGGATTTAAAAAAGTTGCTGCTAGTTTCCGTCAAATAGCAAAAATTGAAAAAGATCACGAAGAAAGATATCTTAAGTTAGCAAGTAACCTAAAAGAAGATATCGTATTCCAAACAGAAGAAGAAACGATTTGGTTCTGTAGAGAATGTGGACATGTTCATATAGCTAAAAGAGCTCCGGGTATGTGCCCTGTATGTATGCATCCACGTGCTTACTTTGAAAGAAAAAAATCTAATTTCTAAAAAAAGACGATGCCATGCATCGTTTTTTATTTGGAATATGCTATTATATATAATGATAGGAGGTAGTATAAATGAAGGTAGTAGTTGTTAGTGATATACATGGTAATAGAACTGCATTACAAAGAATCATTGATTTTAATCCTGATGCGGACTATATATTGTCACTAGGAGATAGTGAGTTACCTCTTATAGAGTTACAAGAAAAGAATATAACATTAGTAAAGGGAAATTATCCATTTGATGCTGGTTTTGAATATGATAAGGAAATCAAAATAATGGACACAAACATATATATGACACATGGGCATAGATATGGAGTTAGAAGAGGTATTGAGAGGTTATATGATAAAGCAGTTGAACATAAAAGTGATATTGTATTATATGGACATACCCATATTGCAAAAGTAGATTATAAGGATGGAATATATTTTGTGAATCCGGGTTCTGTCCATAGAAGTAGAAATGGTTTAATAGAAAGTTACTTATTGATCTATATTGAAGACGATAATAAGTTCAGATATGAGTTTAAAGAAGTAAGAACGAATAAAAACATAGGACTTTAACTAAAAAACAGAGATTTCTCTGTTTTTTTAAGGTAAGGGTTACATACGTTAAAGCGTTTACACTTAGTATAATATTTGGTATTCTATGAATGATAGAGGTGAAGATATGAAAAAACTATTTATAGGATTTTTAGTATTAATTGGTGCATTTACGTTAAGTGGATGTACAGAAAAAGAAATTGAATGTTTAGACACTGAAGAATTAATTGAAGGTGTTTGTGTTGAAAAAGAACCTGAAATTGAATTTATAGATTTTGATGAGATGTATCCTGAAATGGGTGCTTATTATCAAATTTTTGTACGTAGTTATGCAGATTCTGATGGAGATGGAATTGGAGATTTTAATGGTTTAACTGCGAAGTTAGATTATATGGAGGAATTAGGAATTGAAGGAATTTGGTTAATGCCGATTCATCCAAGTCCTACATATCATGGATATGACGTATTAGATTATTATGATATCAATCCTGATTATGGAACATTAGAAGATTTTGAGAACTTCTTAGTAGAAGCAGAAGCAAGAGGTATAAAAGTAATTATTGATTTACTTGTCAATCATACATCAAATCAACATCCTTGGTTTGAAGCATGGAGAAATGATGATCCTGATTATCAAGGATACTACCGTAAGATAACAAGTAATGATGATCGATATACGATGAACCGTAGTTTATGGCATACACTTGGTGGTGGGTATTATTACGCTGGAGCCTTTGGTGGTGGAATGCCTGATTTA